>JBBRIY010000481.1:0-1535 GCA_038220215.1 Propionibacteriales bacterium | reverse complement strand
GGCGTTCTTGGCCCGGGTGCGGGTGCGCGGCACGAGCCCGGCATCCTCGGAGCCGTCCGGGACCCAGTCGTGGTACCAGACCGAGACGCGCTTCGCCCGGCCACGCAGCTTGGCGGTGACGCCGTACCCGATGCGGCGGAGGACGACGACGTGGTCTGCCGTCCGTGCGGTCATGAGGGCCTGGTCGAGGCTCGTCCAGCGAACGCCGTCCTCGGTGAGCGGACGAGCCTCGGGCCGGGTGAGTTGGCCGACGGTCACGTCGTGGGTCGGTGCAAGGCCGGCGGCGATCCGGATCGTTGTGATCTCTGCGCCGCCGATCTTGGTGTCGGGGTCATCGAGGGACGCCGCCGAGTACAGCACCGGCGACGAGGCGTCGAGGAAGACCACTTTTCCCACCATCAACTGATCCTCTCCCCTGCGCTGCTGGCGATGGCCAACAGTTCCTTGCGGTATGTGTACTCGGTGAACCTCGTGCGGGCGACGTCCTTCCCGCGGGCTGCGACCTCGCGGTAGTGGTCACTCCGGTCGGGATCGAGGGCGTCGATGATCGCTGCGCGCAGTGCGTCCGGCTCGGGTGCCGTGATCACCCCGGTGACGCCATCTTCGATGTAGTCGGCGACACCCGGGGCCTCGGTCACGATCACGAGCTTTCCCAGCGCCATCGCGTTGAGGTAGGTCTGCTGTCCTGCGCTGCGGACGGTGCGATGCAGTGGGACGACACACACGCCGCAGCCGGCCAGGTCGGCCATGAACTCCTCGTGCGTGAGCACCCGAGCGTCCACGTTCGGCGAACCCGAGCCCCGCCACTTCGCCGCGATGTGCACCTCGATGCCGGTGCCGGCGACCGCCGACTCCAGGAGGTCGTAGTCGCGCAGTGAGTTGCCGCCGGCGAAGACGTAGCCGCCATCGGAGGTCGGAACGTCGAGGGCGTCGTCGTAGAGGGTGTGCGGGAACGGTGTGAAGTGGACGCGGTCCGGATCGACACCCCAGACTCCGGGAAAGGTCTCGAGCTCCGCACTGGACAGCACGCAGTAGTGCACGCGCGGGCTGTCGACCAGGTGCATGGCGGCCTTGGCCAGCCGGGGCACCAGCGGACGGACCCGCGCTGGCAGCCGCCGCTCGACGGCAGAGCTGGACTGTTCCCAGGTGGCGTCGGTGATCACGACGGCGGGCCGGTTCTTGAGCCGTTTGGCTGCCATCGCGAGGACGAGGTCGCGGTACCGCTCACCGAAGGACACCGACCCGCGCAGGATGACGGCGCGGGCGCCGCGGGCGGCGTCGAGGAAGGCCCGGACGTCTCGTGGGCCGAGCTTGCGGTGTTCGAGCACCCGAACGCGCTCGTTCCAGCGTGGGTCCGTGGGTGCCCACATCGTGCTCAGGTAGGGCTGCATCAGTTGTTCGCCCCCTTCGAAGGAACCTGGGCGAGGAAGCACCGCTGGGCTTCCGCGCAGCTGGCGAGGGAGAAGCCTTCGATCACGTCGAGGCGGGCCTGCACGCCGTACTGCAGGCGCAGGCCCGGATCGGCGGCGAGCTTC
>JBBRIY010000480.1:0-1540 GCA_038220215.1 Propionibacteriales bacterium | reverse complement strand
GGGGTCGGACGAACACTGCGGTTCGGGCCACCACCTCACCGCTGGCCACCTCGACACCGGTCAGTCGATCCGCGGAGATGACGAGCCGCGCAACCTCACCGTCGACGATGCGGATGCGGCGAGCCTGAAGACCCTCGAGCTGCTCGGCAGTCGGGGCGGTGCCGTTGCTGAAGTAGATGACATCGTCTGACCACTGACGGATGAGGTGGGCGTGCGCGACCGCGTCGTCGCTGCCGCCCAACACACCGAGAGGCTCATCGCGGACCTCATAGCCGTGGCAGTAGGGGCAGTGCAGCAGGTCGCGGCCCCAGCGCTCGCGTACCCCGGGAATGTCCGGGACCTCGTCGGTGAGCCCCGTACTGACCAGGACTCGACGAGCGGTCAGCACCTGGCCGGTGGAGAGGGTGATCTCCAACCCGGGTCCGTGTGCAGAAGGGAGGCCAACGCTCGGCGCAATGGCACTGACCTTGCCGGCAATAAGACCCGCGCCGTACCCGGTGACTTCCCGCCTGGCCGCAGCCAGCAGGGTCGCCGGTGGGAGACCGTCGGATCCGAGGAAGCCGTGCATGTGCGCCGCGGGGGCGTTGCGTGGTTGTCCGGCGTCGACGACGACGACCGAGCGGCGTGCGCGGGCCAGGACCAGAGCTGCCGACAGTCCGGCGGCGCCACCGCCAACGATCAAGACGTCGTATTCGTTCATGTCTGAAGCGTCCCCTGCGCTGGCGTGTCCGCCAAGGGTTGTTGCCGTTTCCGGGAATGGGGCCTTCAATCAGAGTGTGGTCACCACCGGAAGTCACCCGCACGGCGCCCAGGAAAAGGGCGATCCAGCTGGCGAGCTGAGTGCCATCCTTGAGTTGGTCGGCCCGCGGCTGCGCCGGACTCGCGAGTTGCGGGGCCTGAAGCTGACCGAGGTGGCCGAGCAGGCCGGCATGTCGAAGAGCACTTTGTCCCGGCTGGAAACTGGGCAACGTCGGCCCAGCCTTGAACTGCTGCTCCCGCTGGCGCGGCTGTACCGGGTGCCGCTCGACGAACTCGTTGGGGCACCAGAGGTCGGCGATCCCCGAATCCGGCTCAAACCGCGCCAGGTCAACGGTCGGACGGTGCTCCCCTTGACGCGCCCTGGCGGCATCCAGGCGTGGAAGATCGTGATCCCCGCCTCCCAGAACAACCCGGACCCCCGCGCCCATGACGGGTTCGAATGGCTCTACGTATTGTCCGGACGAATGAGGCTGATCATCGGCACCCAGGATCTGGTGCTGGACGTCGGTGAGGCAACCGAGTTCGACACTCACATCCCGCACTGGTTCGGCAGCACGGGCGAGGGGCCCGCGGAAGTGCTCAGCGTGTTCGCCCGCCCCGGCGAACACAGCCCCACCCGGCATGACGCCAGCGCCGCCGGCCAGCACCAGGAACTGCCCTCGGAATGAACCCGATCTTGCCGACACAGCCTGGCCACGGCTGCTCAGTTGCCTCGATCGATGTCGTCGAGCACGAACCGATCGGCCGTCCTGACCAGGTTCCTGGCCAGGGGAATCTGGTG
>JBBRIY010000479.1:0-1541 GCA_038220215.1 Propionibacteriales bacterium | reverse complement strand
GGCGAAGACCGTCCGGCGACGGGCGGTCGGGGCCGCCGTCCGAAGTTCCCACACCGCGGACGCCTGCGTGATCGTGACGTCATTCAGGACGCCGACGCCCGCCAGGACCATGCCGCACAGGAGGATGCCCCGCGCATCGATGCCCGGAAACTGGGCCGGCAACTGGCCCATGGTCTCGTCCTGCAGCGGGGTGAGGCTGGTGGCCGGGATCGCCCACCACGCAAGGGAGGCTACGACCGCGATACCGACGAAGGTCCCGAGCAGAGCAGTCGTCGTCTTCACCGAGATGCCATGGGCAAGGTAGACCACCACGAACATCACCATCGACGCTGTGACGAGGGCAACGAGCAGCGGATTGCGCCCCATCGCGAGCGCCGGAAGCGTGAACACCCAGACCAGGGACAGCGCGGTTGCCAGGCCCGCGAGCGCGGCAACTCCCTTCCAGCGGGCCACGCCGATGACGATGGCCACGAACAGTGCTCCGAGGGCGAGCAGTGGAGCCCAGCGCTCGTAGTCGAAGAAGAACGCATCGGGCTGACCCTGCAACACCAGGACCTGGATCCGCTGGCCCACCCGTGCCTCGCTCAGGGGAGCGCTCGGGTCTGCCGGCACGTTCACGACCTCGCCCCGGTCGAGACGGACGACGAGATGGCCAGTGTCGGCGTCGTTGACCACGACCGCTGTCACGGTGCCCGCGACAAGAGATGCGCCCGCGTCGAGCCAGCCTTCCTTCTCGGGCGCATCGCGCGGCCACAGTGCGACCCCACCGACCAGCGTCGCAGCAACGAAGAAGGCCATGACAACGCCAAGGAGCCACGTGACTCGCGGACTGGCCGCCGTGGGACCACCATGCGAATGGGACGGGGCGTGCTCGGGGTGCATGGCCCGATTGTCACATCGAGGGCCGCCGCCGGGCCGCAGGCTCCGTCGCTGGACATGGGAGGATGCCCGTCGTGGCAGGAATCCTGGTGGCGGGCACGTCATCCGATGCAGGCAAGTCGCTGATCGTCGCCGGGTTGTGCCGGGCGTGGGCGCGGCAGGGCATCACGGTGGCACCGTTCAAGGCCCAGAACATGTCCAACAACTCGATGGTCTGCCCGGACGGCTCAGAGATCGGACGCGCCCAGTACCTGCAGGCGATCGCTGCCGGGGTGGAACCGACGTCCGCCCACAACCCGGTACTGCTGAAGCCCGCGACAGACCGGCGCGCCTTCATCGTGCTGCGCGGGAAGCCGGGCGGGACCCTGGAGGCCGGCGAGTACACCAGCGGACGCACCCGGCTGGCCGAGGCGGCGTTCGAGGCCTACCGGGAACTCGAGTCCGCCTACGACCTGGTGGTCTGCGAGGGAGCCGGATCGCCGGCGGAGATCAACCTGCGCAGGGGCGACTACGTGAACTTTGGGCTGGCGAAGGAGTTCGGCCTGCCCACCCTGCTGGTCGGCGACATCGACCGGGGGGGCGTGCTCGCGTCCATCTTCGGCCACTGGGCCATCGTGGATGACGATGATCGCGCGCTCCTTGCCGGCTACCTGATCAACAAG
>JBBRIY010000478.1:0-1588 GCA_038220215.1 Propionibacteriales bacterium | reverse complement strand
GTGTAGGTGGCGCGGTAGTCGACCCGTCCGTCGTCGTCGGTGAACCGGACGAAGCGAGCGTCCTCCACCCCCTGCGACTCGTCCGCAGCGGCCGGCAGCAGGACGCGTTGCTGCAGACTTGAGGCAGGGTCGAAGGTGACGGTGTAGGCGGCTCGCGCCCACCGGCGGAGCTCGGCAACCTTGAGATGGGCCTCGGGGTGCAACAGCAGGTCAGGGTGGATCTCGTCGAGGGCACTCTCGATGTGGTGACCCTCGACCTCGCTGGGCAGCTTGGACAACAGGTTCTTCGTGAGCGCATCGACCTCCTTGCCGCGCGAGGCCAGCGCAGCGAGCAGGGGGAGGTGCATGGACGCCGCGCCGACCTGGCCAGTGACCGGGACGTCGTCGCGCGCATCGAAGCGCCACGTCTCAGCCGTGACCACAGCTGTGGTGAACTCCAGGGCGGAGACGTGCCCTTCGCCGATGCCACGAAGGCTGACCGCCACCCGGAGCTCGCCCGGGGCGAGCCCAGACTGGTCCGGGTGCGGCATGACGCTCGGGTTGCAGAGCGCCGCGCCCTCGAGCACGTACTCGCAGGTGAACGCTGCTCCGAGCAGCAGCTGCCGCGCCTCGGACAACTCGACGCCTGCCGGAGCAGTGACCGAGGCATTCGCCTTGAGCAGCCCGGGCAGGTCGGGGTGATGCGTGCTGAAGGTGTCGAGGACGCTGGGGAGCAGTTCTGCGATCTGGGCATCGTCAAGGGCGAGGACCCGCCGGACCAGGTCCTGGGTCCGGTGGACGTGCGGCGGTTCGACGCTGGGCAGGAAGAGGCGACCGATCACCCGCTCGAGATCGGGGACCAGGTGCTGGTCTGGATGGTGCGTGATGGGTGTGGACACTCGTCGGCTCCCGCCAATCGGACCTGGATAAGGGTGCTGAGAGCTGCAAGGGTGGATTCGGCTCCGCGGTTGACATTACGGCCGTCCGGGTGAAGGCCGTCGTAGCCGGCGCCGGTGTCGGGGTCATACATCGTAATCCCCGCGTCATTGCTCCCTTCGAACCAGGCCCAGGCGAGCCGAACGACGGCGAGCCAGTCAGGGTCACCGGTGAGCAGCCAGGCCCGGCCGCAGGCATCGGCGATGCCGGCGACCTCGATCGGCTGCTGGTCGAAGGCCGGCCCGCGCTCGCCGGGCCCGCGGCCACCGACTGGCGTCACGGAAAGCCGCCCCCCGGTCGTCTCGATGGCCAGCAGGAACCGCAGCTGGTCAAGGCCAGCCTGGAGAAGGTCCGTGCGCTCAAGCGCTGACCCTGCTGCCAGCAGGGCCTCAGGCAGGCGGGCGTTGTCGTACCTGAGCCGCGACTCCGGCCACGTCCAGTCGTCCCCGGCCACGCCATCGCTGGCGGCCGCCCGGACAGCGTCGGCGGCGTCGGCAAGGAGCAGGCGAGCCACGGGGGAGGTGCCGGACAGTTCGGCGGCGCCAAGGCAGGCGTAGGCCATGGACCGCAGCCACGGCGAGCGTTGCCGTGCCAGGCGATCGAAGCCGTCAGCAGCCGGCCGCCGTGCCCACTCCGGGCCGGAGGCTGCGGCCACTCCGAGGGCCCACACCGC
>JBBRIY010000477.1:0-1602 GCA_038220215.1 Propionibacteriales bacterium | reverse complement strand
GGCCTCGGCCTGGTCGCGGGTGAAGATGCCGGCCGACAGTCCCTGCGAGGCGGCGTTGTGCAGGGCCAGCGCCTCGTCGAAGTCGTCGTAGGTGATGACGTAGAGGATCGGCGCGAAGGTTTCCCGCAGCACCACCGGGGTCTGGGACGGCATCCGCACCAGCGCCGGACGCACGTAGCAGCCGCCCTCGCCGACGTCGATCCGTTCGCCACCGGCAACCACCTCACCGCCGTCGATCTTCGCCTCGTCCAGCGCTGCCTGCATGGCGTCGAAGGCGCGCTCGGTGATCAACGGGCCCACCAGCGTCGCCGGGTCGGACGGATCCCCCACCGGCAGCGTGCGGTACGCCCGGGCCAGCCGGTCGACGGCCTCGTCGGCGACGGAGGAGTGGACGATCAGCCGACGCAGGCTCGTGCAGCGCTGGCCGGCCGTGCCGGCGGCAGCGAACACCATCGAGTTCACCGCCAGGTCGAGGTCGGCGGACGGGGCCAGCACGACGGCGTTGTTGCCGCCGAGTTCGAGCAGCACCCGGCCGAACCGGGCAGCGACCTGCGGGCCCACCTCGCGACCCATCCGGGTCGACCCGGTGGCACTGACGAGGGCGACCTGCGGGGAGGCGACAAGGGTCTCACCGACGTCGCGTCCACCGAGCACGAGCCCACCGACGGCGGCCGGTGCGCCGACGTCTGCCACCGCCTGCGCGAGCAGCGCGGACGTGGCGAGTGCGGTCAGCGGTGCCAGCTCGGACGGCTTCCAGACCACCGTGTCACCGCACACCAGGGCGACAGCAGCGTTCCAGGACCACACCGCCACCGGGAAGTTGAACGCGGAGATCACCCCGACCACGCCGAGGGGGTGCCACACCTCCTGCAGCCGGTGGCCGCTGCGCTCCGAGGGCATGGTGCGCCCGAACAGCTGCCGTGACAGGCCGACGGCCAGGTCGCAGATGTCGATCATCTCCTGCACCTCGCCGAGGGACTCTGAGCCGATCTTGCCCACCTCGATCGTCACCAGATCGGCCAGCGCCTGCTTGTGCTCGCCGATCAGCTCGCCCAGCCGCTTCACCAGCCGTCCGCGCACGGGGGCAGGGGTCAGCCGCCACTCCTCGAACGCTGCAGCGGCGGCGGCGAGGGTCTCGGCCACCTCCGCCTCGGTGTGGCTGCCGACGGTCGGTAGCGCGCTGCCGTCGATCGGGCTGGTGCCGGGCATCGGGTCGCCGGCGCCGCCGAGGAAATCGGGTTCCAGCCCGAACTCCCGCAACAGGTCAGCAGTGCGTTCGGCGAGACTCACGGTGTTGCCGGTATTGCTCATCGGGTGACCTCCGGGGTGGGGATGCGCAGCTCGACACAGGCCGTCACGAGGGACGCCCTGCTCTGCTGCGCGTACAGCTGCATGGGGTCGTGCACGGACCGCCCGACGGCGTCGGCGATCCAGTCGGCGTCGCGTGGCGAGCCTTCCGCGCCGGCGTCCCTGCTGCCATGGGAGTCCAGGTTGGACGCAAAGATGCCCGCGGCGGAGCGGGGCAGGAAGTCCTCGTAGACGATCGGGGTGGCGACCAGCCAGCCCTGCTCGACCAGGCCGGAGACCGTCAGCGGCGGGTCG
>JBBRIY010000476.1:0-1618 GCA_038220215.1 Propionibacteriales bacterium | reverse complement strand
GCCCGCTAGCATCGCGCTCATGGGTTCCGCAGGCAGCCGCCGCACCGGCGTGCTGGCCGAGTGGAACGACCAGCGGGGCTTCGGTTTCATTGAGGACGAAGGTCGCAGGACCTTCGTCCATGTCTCCGCCTTCGATCCGCGGGACGGCCGCCCCTGCGCCGGTGCCGACGTGCGGTACAGCATGGGCACAGCCCCCGACGGCCGTGCGCGAGCAGACCAGGCCCGCCTCGTCCCCCCTGCCGGGAGCCGTCCTCGGCCGCGCCGCCGCTCAGATCCGGGGCGCGGGCGCGCGAAGATGGCCCCTCTGGTCCTCGCGGGCTTGTTCCTCGTCGGGCTGATGCTCGCAGTGCTGCTGCTCGACCTCCCCCTGCTGCTCCCGCTGGTCTACCTCGTGATGAGTCTGGCCACGTACGGCCTGTATGCGATGGACAAGCGCGCAGCGAAGGCGGGGACGTGGCGCACCGCGGAGTCGACACTGCAGCTGGCCGCCCTGTTCTGCGGTTGGCCCGGCGCCGTCCTCGCGCAGCAACGGCTTCGGCACAAGAGCAGCAAGGCGCAGTTCCAGGCGGTGTTCTGGGTGAGCGTCGTCCTCAACGTCACCGCGTGCCTGATTGTCGCCCTCTGGCTCCGCGGCGATGTTCCGTTCCCGAGGAGCGGCTGAAAAGCACCTGGCGCTCCCCGGGAAGGGCGAACCGGTAAAGTGACGTCGCAAGAGCCCGCTCGGCATTGCCGCGGGCTTTCCTGATGAAGAGGGGCAGACAATGCCGGGAATCGTGGTCGTCGGTGCGCAATGGGGCGACGAGGGCAAGGGCAAGGCGACGGACCAGCTGGGTGACCGGGTCGACTACACGGTGCGCTACTCGGGCGGCAACAACGCCGGCCACACCATCGTTGTCGCTGGTGAGAAGTATGCCCTGCACCTGCTGCCGTCCGGCATTCTCAGCCCCAAGAGCACCCCGGTGATCGGCAACGGCGTGGTCATCGACCTCGAGGTGCTGTTCGAGGAGATTGACGGGCTCGAGGCGCGCGGAGTGGACACCTCCCGGCTGCTGGTCTCGGCGAACGCGCACATCATCACGCGCTACCACAAGGAACTCGACAAGGTCACGGAGCGCTTCCTCGGCAAGCGCAAGATCGGCACGACCGGACGTGGCATCGGCCCGGCCTATTCCGACAAGATCAACCGGCTCGGCATTCGCGTCCAGGACCTCTTCGACGACTCGATCCTCTGCCAGAAGGTCGAAGCGGCCCTCGAACAGAAGAACCACCTGTTGCTGAAGGTCTACAACCGCCGCGCGATCGACCCGGCCGAGGTGTCCGAAGAGCTGCTGTCGCACGCCGAGCGGCTGCGTCCGATGGTCACCGACGTCACCCGGGTGCTCAACGACGCGCTCGACTCCGACCTGGTCGTGCTCTTCGAGGGTGCCCAGGCCCACCACCTCGACGTCGACCACGGCACCTACCCCTACGTGACGTCCTCCAATCCGATCGCCGCTGGTGCCTGCATCGGCGCTGGCGTCGGTCCCACCCGGATCGACCGCACGATCGGCATCATGAAGGCCTACACCACCCGGGTGGGCGAGGGCCCGTTCCCGACCGAACTGCTGGACGCCGACGG
>JBBRIY010000475.1:0-1640 GCA_038220215.1 Propionibacteriales bacterium | reverse complement strand
CGGACGGAGCGAAGCCCTACCTGCTGGCGACCGTCCGCCCCTGACCCCCCGATCCCCTCAGTAGGTGGTGGCGATGGCCTCGGTGAGGATCGTAAGGCCACGCTCCAGTTCTGCGTCCGAGATCGTCAGCGGCGGTGCGATCCGGAACACCCCTCCCATGCCGGCGCGCTGGACGATGTTCATCGACAGGCCCAGCTCGAGGCACCGGGCAGTGATCCGTGCCCCACGCTCATGGTCGGCGGCCATGGTGTCGCGGTCGGTTACGATCTCCATGCCCAGCAGGAGGCCCCGGCCACGCACGTCCCCGACGCACTCGTTGGTCGTCATCAGCTCCCGCAACCCGTCCGTCAGCCAGCGTCCGGCGACCGCCGCCCGCTCCACCAGCGCGTCGCGGACGATGATCTCGATCACCTTCAGCCCCACGGCGGCCGGCAGCGGGTCGGAGACGTGGGTCGTGTAGAACAGGTAGCCGCGCTCGTAGGCCTCCTGCTCGATCGCGGCCGTGGTGACCACGGCGGCCAGTGGCAAGCCGGCCCCGAGGGTCTTGGAGAGGGTGAGGATGTCGGGCACGACACCGTCACGCTCGAAGGCAAACATGGTGCCGGTGCGTCCCATCCCGGTCTGCGCCTCATCAAGGATCAGCAGCATTCCCCTGGACCGGCAATGTGCCGACAGCGCGGCGAGATAGCCCTCGGGAAGCTCCAGCATGCCACCGGTACTCAGGATGGGTTCGGCGATGAACGCGGCGAGGCTACCCGTCGACTGCCGGTCCACGAGGGCGAATGCGTAGTCGAGCTCGCCCTTCCAGTCGTAGCCGGTGGCCGTGCGGAACGGTCCACGCAGCAGGTCGGGTGCCGGGATGGCGATCGTCCCGACCCCCTGCGGGCCGTACCCCTGCCGTCCGAAGGCATAGGTGGACGCGGCCGCGCCCCCGGTGACGCCGTGCCAGCTCTGGGCGAACGCGACCACCTCGTAGCGTCCGGTGACCAGCCGCGCCAGCCGCAGCGCTGCCTCGTTCGACTCTGCACCTGTGCTCAGGAACATCGCCCGATCGAGGGGCTCCGGCGTGAGCGCGGTGAGGCGTTCGGCAAGCGCGATCACCGGCTCCGACAGCATCCCGGAGAAGAGGTGGTCGAGCGTCGCCGCGCCGGCGCTGATAGCCGCCACGATCTCCGGATGGCCGTGGCCGAGGATCGCGCTGAGCTGCCCGGACGTGAAGTCCAGCACCGGCGTCCCCGAGGCGTCGAAGAGGTAGCTGCCGTCTGCGTGGACGGGCCGGTACTGGGAGAAGTCGCCGCCGTAGCGGATCAGGCGTTGAACCCTTGGGTCACCGGTCATGGCAGGGTTCTAGCAGATCCCGGCCTCCCACTCGCCGACTTGTCAGAATCAGGGGTCGCCCCAGCGGCCTGAGGTTCTGACAAGTCGGGGAGGGGGTGGCTCAGTTCTGCAAAGCCCGGCCGAGGGCGTCCAGCTTGCGCTCGACAGCTGCCAGGCGCTCCGCGACGTCCGCCGGAACCGTCCCGGCGTCGGCCGGCACCACTGCGCGACGGCGGGTGAACTTGAGCCAGCCGATGGCGATGGTCACCGCGAGGGCGACAGCCACCACCACGAACCGCAGGACGCTGGCGTTGGACGACACC
>JBBRIY010000474.1:0-1663 GCA_038220215.1 Propionibacteriales bacterium | reverse complement strand
GTGACGGTGGTGTCGGCGAGCCGTTTGCACAGCTCACTGATGCGCAGGTCGGCAGGACCGATGTTGTCGATCGGGCTGATGGCGCCGCCGAGCACGTGGTACAGCCCACGGAACTCGTGGGTGCGCTCCACTGCCATGACGTCCTTGGACTCCTCGACGACGCAGATCGACGTGCGATCACGCCGCGGGTCGCGGCAGACCCGGCAGGTCTCGGCCTCGGAGATGTTGAAGCAGACTTCACAGAAGCGGACCTTCTCCGTGACCTCACGGAGGGTGTGCGCGAGGCGCTCCACGTCCGCCTTGTCGGTCTGCAGGATGTGGAAGGCGATCCGTTGGGCACCCTTCGGGCCGACGCCGGGCAACCGGCCCAGTTCGTCGATGAGGTCCTGAATCGGGCCTTCGTACATCCGGGGCGCCTCTAGCCGAGTTCGGGCATGGGCGGCATCGTCGCCTGTGCCAGAGCCATGGCCTGGTTGTTGGCGTCGCGGACGGCTGCGACGATCAGGTCGGCAAGGGTCTCGGTGTCCTCGGGGTCGCAGGCTTCGGGCTTGATCACCAGCCCGACCAGCTCACCGGTCCCGGTGAGCGTCGCTTCCACGAGGTCGCCCCCGGAGGTGCCGGTCACGGTGCGGGACGCGAGTGCGGCCTGGGCCTGCTCCAGCTGGTCCTGCATCGCCTGGGCCTGGGCCAGAAGGCTCTGGAGGTCGAGGCTTCCCGGATCGAACATGGACGACTCCTAGCGTTGTGGGCTGCAGGCAAATGGTACCGGCCGGCACGGACGGTGCACCGCGAGGATCAGGCGTCCTCTTCGGCGATCAGCTCGGCACCGAGGTGCTTCATCAGCAGTTCGTCCGTGGTGGTGCCCGCGTCGTCGACCACGGCGTCGTCCCGACTCGGCTCGATGGTCGGCTCCGGTGGCGTGGCCTGGGAGCGGGTGGCGCGAAGGTTCGAGCGCGCGGCCTCTGCCGCCTGCGACCGCGGCGGGCTCACCGGGGAACGGGGTGGCGCAGCGGGCTCCGGAGAGCCCGACGGTGCCGGCGCTTCCGCGGTCGCGTCGACGATCGGGTTGATCTGCAGGGCGGCGCCGATGACCTCGAGGATCGCCTCACGGAGGACGTCGGGGCTGCCGCCGCGTCCGAAACTGTCACGGGCTCCGACGTTGGCCAGTCCAAGGGTGAGGACGCCTTCGCGCACCTCGACCACCTGGGCGTTCTGGCTGAGCAGGATCCAGGTGAACCGCCGGCGATTCTTGACGTTGTCGAGGATCTGCGGCCAGAAGCGGCGGACGTCCGCTGTTCCGAACGTGCCGGGCTGGGCGGGTACTGCGGTCTCCGGGGCCGGTGCCGGTGCCGGGGTCGGGGTCGGGGTCGGGGTCGGAGTGGGCGTGGGTGTGGAGGTCACAGGCTCGGGAGCGGGGGACTCTTCGACTGGCTGCTGACGACGCCCTCGTGACGGCTCCCTCGCAGGCTCGCGCACCTCGTCGGGGGCCGTCGGGACGGCAGGCTCCTCGATCACCCTTTCCGTCACCGGCGCTGCCGTGACCGTCGGGGCAGCCGGAGGCCTCTTCACCGGTTCCGCGGCGACAGTGCGCCTGACCGGCGCGGGTGCCGGTTCTGCCGGCGCATCCCCCATGCTCATGCGGCGTTCGAGGCGGTCGAGGCGG
>JBBRIY010000473.1:0-1685 GCA_038220215.1 Propionibacteriales bacterium | reverse complement strand
AAGCCGAACTCCACCCGCGTCCAGTGCTTCGGCAGCATCGGCGTGGTGTGCCACCCGCCGTCGGTCACCTCGAGCCCGGCGAAACCGAAGACCACCGCCTGCCACAATCCGCCCGCCGAGGCGCCGTGGATGCCGTCGCTGGCGTTGTGCCGCACGTCGACCAGGTCCGCGCGTGCCGCACGCAGGAAGTGCTCGTAGCCGACGTCCGGCTCGCCGGCCCGGCACGCCATCACAGCGCTGATCGCCGGACCGAGGCTCGAGCCGTGCTCGTGGTCAGTGCGCGGATCGTAGTAGGCGTAGTTGCGGGCGAGCGCGTCACCACCGAACAGCTCAGGCAACAGGTAGGCCAGCATCAGCACGTCCGGCTGCTTGAGCACCTGGGTCTGCGCGATGCCGTCGATGCCGTAGCGCTGCTGCATGGAGACGGTCCGGGACGGATCGCGCAGCTCGGTGGCGTCCAGGTCGGTGAGGGCGAAGTAGCCGGCGAACTGCTCCAGCAGCCCGTCGGGCGCGACCGGCAGGTGCATCGCAGAGGCCACCTGCGACCAGCGGTCCAGTTCTTCAGCGTCGATGGCCAGCGCTGTCGAAAGCTTCGCCCAGCGTTGGGGGTGGTGCTCGGTGAGCCAGCCGGCGAGCTCTCCGGCCGTGCGCAGGTGCCAGGCGGCCAGCTGGTTGGTGTACGCGTTGTCGTCCACCCGGTCGTGGTACTCGTCGGGGCCGACGACGTTACGGAAGTGGTACCTGCCGTCATCCTCGAGCGTGGCTGCCGAGGCCCAGAAGACCGCGCCGTCGAGGATCAGCTCCGCGCCGTGATCGCGGAGGAACGCGTCGTCACCGGACACCCGCCAGTACTGCATGACGGCGAGCGCGATGTCGGCGGTGATGTGGATCTCGATGTCGCCGGTCCAGATGCGGATCAGCTTCGTCCGGTCGTCGGGGTCGCTCACCCAGGTGGGAGTGACCTCCTCGCCGGTGCCGGCGGACTCCCACGGGAACTGCGCCCCGCGGTGGCCGTTGGCCCGTGCCTTGTCGCGTGCCCCCGGCAGGCCGTGCCAGCGGTACATCAGCATGTTGCGGGCAATCTCGGGCTGGCTGTAGCTGAACGGCGGCAGCATGAAGGTCTCGGTGTCCCAGAACACGTGGTGCCGGTAGCCGAAGCCACTCAGCGTCTTTGCTCCGATGCTGGCGTGCTCGGTGAACCGTGGGGCTGCGATCAGCAGTTGGAACAGGCTGAACCGAAGGGAGAGCTGGGCCTCCGGGTCGCCCTCGATGACGACGTCGCTGCGCTCCCAGGCCTGGTGCCAGGCGGCATCGCTGGCCTCCCGCAGGGCGTCCCAGCCGGCCGCGTCGCGGGCGAGGCGTGAGGCCTCCGCGACCGGGTCGTCAGCGTCGAACCCGGCGACGACTGCCACCAGCTTGGTGAGGGTTGCCGTCCGGTCGGGCTGCAGCGCGAAGGTGTGCTCGACGGTCGGGACTCCGTCCGTGCCACCGGCGGCGGCATCCGCCTCCACCCCTTCGAGCGTCACGGTGCAGGCGCTGCCCAGGTCGATCCCGGTCGTCCGCGTGCGGGTGTGCAACCAGGCGGCGGCACCGTCGGAGCCCTGGCCGGGCACTCGCCAGTGCAGCAGGCCCGTGTTCTCGACGTGCGCGTCCAGGCCGGCCCGCGTCCGCACCTGCACGGGGCG
>JBBRIY010000472.1:0-1695 GCA_038220215.1 Propionibacteriales bacterium | reverse complement strand
GTCCGGACCGAAATGGGGACGGTTCCAAACCCTGGAGGACCTGCTCGCGCTGACACTGGCCTGAGGCAGCACGCGGGTCGGGTGGTTACCATGAGCCCGTGTTGGCGATCAGCAGGTTCCGCGTGCCTGGCGACCCGTCCGGGTTCAGGATGCAGGCCGGTGCGGTGGTGGCACAGTTCGCATCCTCGCGGGGCAGTGAGGGCGCAGAGCTCGTGCAGAACCTCGACGAGCCCGAGTTGTGGGCCATCGTGAGCCGGTGGGCGGACGTCGGTTCGTACCGGCGAGCCTTCAACGGAACGCCTGCGAAGCTGGTGCTGGTGCCCCTGTTGTCGCTGGCGATCGATGAGCCCAGCGCCTACGCCCTGCCGTCCGACGTCGGAGAGAACCGGCCCCGTGGAACGCTAGGCTAGGCGGGCTGCCAGCCGGGCAGCACGTCGCGACGACAAGGAGTTCATGGTGGCCACCCGCCTGGAGAATGTGATCAGCCTCACCAAGCGTCGGGGGTTCGTCTACCCCTGTGGTGAGATCTACGGCGGCACCAAGGCAGCCTGGGACTACGGACCCTTCGGTGTCGAACTCAAGGAGAACATCAAGCGCCAGTGGTGGCGTTCGGTCGTGCAGGGACGCGACGATGTCGTCGGCCTCGACTCCTCGATCATCCTTCCCCGCCAGGTGTGGGTCGCTTCCGGCCACGTCGGCGTCTTCTCCGACCCGCTCACGGAGTGCCTCTCCTGCCACAAGCGCTTCCGGGCCGACGTGCTCGCGGAGAACTTCGAGCACAAGAAGGGGCGCGCCCCGTCCGGCCTCGAGGAGATCAACTGCCCCGAGTGCGGCACCCTCGGCCGGTTCACCGAGCCGCGCGACTTCAACATGATGCTGAAGACCCACCTCGGCGTCATCGAGGATGAGTCCGGGCTGCACTACCTGCGTCCGGAGACAGCGCAAGGCATCTTCATCAACTTCAAGAATGTCGAGGGGACCGCCCGCATGAAGGTGCCGTTCGGCATCGGCCAGGTGGGCAAGAGCTTCCGCAACGAGATCACGCCAGGCAACTTCATCTTCCGGACGCGGGAGTTCGAGCAGATGGAGATGGAGTTCTTCGTCAAGCCCGGCACCGACGAGGAGTGGCACCAGCACTGGATCGACGCGCGGACCTCCTGGTACACCGACCTCGGCATCTCCGAGGGCAACCTGCGCCACTACGAACACCCCACGGAGAAGCTGTCGCACTACTCCAAGCGCACCGTCGACATCGAGTACAACTTCGGCTTCGCCGGTGGCGACGGCTGGGGTGAGCTGGAAGGCATCGCCAACCGCACCGATTTCGACCTCCGCACCCATTCCGAGCACTCCGGTACCGACCTGTCCTACTTCGAGCAGGCCTCCGGCGAGCGTTACCTGCCCTACGTGATCGAGCCGGCCGCCGGGCTGACCCGCTCGCTGATGGCGTTCCTCGTCGAGGCGTACACCGAGGACGAGGCGCCCAACGCGAAGGGCGGCGTAGATACCCGGACGGTGCTCAAGCTAGACCCGCGGCTCTCGCCGGTGAAGGCTGCCGTGCTCCCGCTGTCGCGCAATGCCGACCTGTCGCCGAAGGCCCGCGACCTGGCCGCCCAACTGCGCAAGATCTGGAACGTCGAGTTCGACGACGCCCAGGCGATCGGACGCCGCTACCGCCGCCAGGACGAGATCGGC
>JBBRIY010000471.1:0-1696 GCA_038220215.1 Propionibacteriales bacterium | reverse complement strand
TTCAAGCCACGGGCGCCGCGCACCGATCCCGAGTTCTACGCCGACTCCCGCTACGGCGAGATGTGGGTCGGCACCCGGGAGTCGCTGGCGGAGATGACAGCCCTCACCGGCATCTCCTGCGCTCCGATCTCCGAGCTCGACACAGCGCTGGGCAAGAACATCGGCGCGACCACCGTCCGCCTGCTGGCTGAGGCAGATGAGGTCCTCACGCGGCGGATCGGTGAGTTGCGCGCTGAGGCCGCCGTCGATCTCTCGGCAGCAACCGAGGGCGATGCAGCATTCCTCGTCGCGCTGTCGGAGGCCCGCCTCGTCAAGGACGAGTTCGAGCTGGGCCAGCTGCGGCAGGCCTGCGACGACACCGCCGTCGGTTTCGAGGCCGTGGTCGCCGACCTGCCCGAAGCCGTCCGGCGTGGCCGCGGGGAACGTTGGGTGGAAGGCGTCTTCGGCCTGCACGCCCGGCACCAGGCCAATGCCATCGGCTACGACACGATCGCCGCGTCCGGCGACCACGCCAACACCTTGCACTGGATCCGCAACGACGGTGACGTGCGGCCCGACGACCTGCTGCTGATGGACGCCGGCGTCGAGGTCGAGTCGCTGTACACCGCCGACATCACCCGCACGCTGCCGGTCTCCGGCACGTTCAGCCCTGCGCAGCGGAAGGTGTACGAGGCCGTGCTGGCAGCCCAGGCGGCCGGGATCGCCGCTGCGAAGCCTGGGAACCGGTTCTCCGACGTGCACAAGGCCGCGGTCGCCGTGATCGCAGCGCACCTCGAAGCCTGGGGGCTGCTCCCCGTCACCGCAGCCGAATCGCTCGACCCCGAACGCGGTGGCCACCACCGGCGCTGGATGGTGCACGGCACGTCCCACCACCTCGGCCTGGACGTGCACGACTGCGCACAGGCCCGGCAGGAGAACTACCGCGACGCCGAGCTGCGTCCCGGCATGGTGATCACCGTGGAGCCCGGCCTGTACTTCAAGGCCACCGACCTGCTGGTGCCCGAGGAGTTGCGCGGGATCGGCGTCCGGATCGAGGACGACATCGCGATCACGGCCGACGGGAACGAGATCCTGTCGTCGGCCCTGCCGCGGGACGCAGAGGCCGTCGAGGCCTGGATGGCCGCCATCTGGCAGCGGTAGTTAGCCCTCGCGGCCGAGGTAGTTCGCCACCCGGCCACGCAGGCTGCGACCCAGTCGCTCCTCGTCGGCGAGGCGCGGCAGGAGCTCCGGCTCGGAGGTCGCAGCACGGAAGGCGTAGCCAACGGTCAGTTCGTGCGGCCGCGTCTCCGCCACCGTGATGCTGTCACCCGCGCGCACGATGCCGGGCTCGATGACCCGGAGGTAGGCGCCGGGCACGCCGTTGGCCGTGAAGCGGCGCACCCAGTCGGGCTCGTCGAGGAACCCGGCGAACGTCGCGCACGGGATCCGGACGTCGGCTACCTCCAACAGGCAGCCCCCCACCTGCCAGCGCTCGCCGATGCGTGCACCCTGCACGTCGAGGCCGACGGTGGTGAGGTTCTCGCCAAACGCGCCGGGGGCCAGTGGACGGCCGAGTTCGGCCTCCCAGTGGGTGTAGTCCTCGCGGGCGAAGGCGTAGACGGCCTGGTCGGGCCCGCCGTGGTGCTTGAGGTCGGCGACCTCGTCACCGGCGACGCCGAGCAATTCGATGTGCACCGTCCCCTCGACCGGACGCTTG
>JBBRIY010000470.1:0-1697 GCA_038220215.1 Propionibacteriales bacterium | reverse complement strand
AGCAACACCTCGTCTGTCATGGGTCCGAGGAGTACCGAGATCACGCAGTCAGAGCAGGCCGGACCCCGGGCCCGGCAAGTGCCGCAATCGACATGCAGAACGTCCATGACCACATCGTGACGGTTGCCTCTGACACTTCCTGCGCCGCTGGCCTACGCTGCGCCCATGCTCCGGCGGAGGGCCTGGACGGCTGCCATCGCTGCGGCCGCACTGGCCGCGGCCGGCTGCACCGGGACCCCGGCCTGGGAGCGCGTCGAGCTCCCGGCCAACGTCCTGCCGGCGTCCCTCGCCCCCGCCGGTGACGGCCTGCTGGTCGGCGGCCAGGCCAGCGGCCACCCGTTCCTCGTCCGTGTGCACGGGCTGACCGCGGGCACAGCCGTCGATCTGAGCGCCCAGGAGCCGGCAGCCTCGGACGCGGAACTGATCTGGGTGACGAGTGAGGGTGACGACCTGTACGCCGTCGGACGCTGGTTCGGCGGTGCGCACTCGAATCCGCGCCTGACGATGTGGGACGGGACCGCGAGCGGCAACAAGCTCACCAGCCGGCCACAGGAGTTCTGGACCTTCGGCGGACACGACGCCGGCAACCTGCTGGGCATCGCGGTGCTGTCCGGCCGCGGGGTGATCTTCGGACTCCGTTCGGGTGCCGCCGGTATCGAAGGCGTGGTGTGGACCCGCGCCGGCCACACGTGGACCAAGCACGTGGAGGTCGATCCCTCACTGGTCTCCAGCCCCGACCGAGTGGTCAGCTTCACGGCGCTCACCCGACTCGGCGACCGGATGGTCGTCGCCGGTGACGAACTGGGTCTCACCGGAGGGCTGAACCAGCAGCCGTCAGTGTGGGTCGGCTCGCCCGAAGGACCGTGGATGCAGGCGCTCCTGCCGATTCCGGCCGACCTCCCGACGGTGCCCGGCCAGCTCTCCCGTGCCACGTCCGTCGCCTGCGACGAGGGAAGCGGGTGCTGGGTGGCCGGTTGGGTGCGGGGCCGTCCGGTCGTGTGGGAAGTGGACGTCGCTGCCAACGGCGCGATCACCCCCCGGGAGCCCACCGTCCTTACCGGTAGGCCGCCCCCGGGTGCCGACCCGAACGCGCTGCTCACCGTCGTGGCCGGCCGCCCGGTGGTCCTCACCGGAGCCGGGGCGCCCAGCCTGCAGCTGGGTTGCCCGAACGGCTGGCGCACCCTTGCTGCGCCGGCCGGTACGGCCACGGTGCTGCAGTCCGCGGCGTCCGGGCTGTACGCGATCACCAGTGCCGGAGTACAGCGGCTCGACCCGCCGCGCTGCTGAGGGGAATTGTCTGCGGCGGGTCCTACCGTCAGCTGCGTGACCACAGCAGCTTTCGCGCAGCCGAGCTTCGAGGACCTCGGCCGCCCGCTGTCGCAGGTCACGTTCTGCGTCGTCGACCTGGAGACCACCGGCAGTACCGGTGAGGACACCATCACCGAGTTCGGCGCCGTGAAGGTCTGCGGCGGTGAGGTGCTGGGCGAGTTCCAGACCCTGGTGAACCCGAGCACACACATCCCGGCGCTGATCGCTGTGCTCACCGGCATCACCGACCTGATGGTGGCCGGCGCCCCCAGGCTCGCGGAGGTGCTGCCGAGCTTCCTCGAGTTCTCCGCCGGCACGGTCCTCGTCGCGCACAACGCCAGTTTCGACATCGGCTTCCTGAAGCGGGCCTGCGCCACCCACGGGTACCC
>JBBRIY010000469.1:0-1698 GCA_038220215.1 Propionibacteriales bacterium | reverse complement strand
CTTGTCCGCGGTGAGGACGGTGGGCTGCGGGCCGTCCGGGCCGATACCCGGGTCGACCACCACAGCCCAGGAGCGATGGCGCCTGCCGGGGATGTCGATGATGTCGCCGGGACGCAGCGTGCGGAGCGCCTCGATGGCTTCAGCCCTGCGGTCGGCACGCCGGTCGCGGGCGGCCTCGGCCTCGGCGCTGGAGATGCGTGCTCTCAGCCGGAAGTACTCCTCAGCGTCGCCGGAGGTGCAGGCGGCCTTCGCCCAGTCGGTGGCGATCCGCTCATGATTGGACGCGATACCGCGGGAGAGCCCGACGACCGAACGATCGGACTGGAACTGGGCGAACGACTGCTCCAGCAGCCCCCGTGCGCGTTCTCTGCCGACGGTAGCCACGAGGTTCACGGCCATGTTGTAGGTGGGCTGGAAGGACGACCGCAGCGGGTAGGTGCGGCGGGAGGCCAGCCCGGCCAGCGCCCGCGGGTCGAGGCCCGGCTGCCAGCAGACCACCGCGTGGCCCTCCACGTCGATGCCGCGGCGACCCGCGCGGCCGGTGAGCTGGGTGTACTCCCCCGCCGTGATGTCGGCGTGGGTCTCGCCGTTGTACTTCACGAGCTTCTCGAGTACGACGCTGCGGGCGGGCATGTTGATGCCGAGCGCAAGGGTCTCCGTCGCGAACACCACCCGCACCAGCCCGGCGGTGAAGGCCTCCTCGACAGCCTCCTTGAAGGCCGGCAACAGCCCGGCGTGGTGTGCAGCGATGCCGTTGCCGAAGGCTGCGGCGAAGCTGTCGAACTCCAGGGCAGCAAGGTCCTCTCGGCTCAGCCCTGCGGTGTGCCGTTCGGCGATCTCGGCGAGCGCCGCACGTTCGGTCGCCGTCGTGAGCCGCAGGCCGGAGTTCATCAGTTGTGAGACGGCGGTGTCGCAGCCCTGCCGGGAGAAGATGAAGAAGATCGCCGGTAGCAGGCGCTCCGCCTCGAGGCGCTCGATCGTCGCGTCCCTGCGCGGCACCAGCTTGGGCCCGGTATCCACCCGCTGACGTGCCGCACCGCCGCCGTAGCGTCCCGACCCATAGGGAGCCGTGCGGCGCCCGTTGCCATTGTGTCCCCGTGGACGGCGGCTGTCGTCGCGCTGACCGCGGGACTCCTCCCTGGCCAGCCGCAACAGTTCCGGGTTGACGTCGATGCCATCGAACAACTCAAGGAGCCGGCGCCCGACCATGACGTGCTGGTACAGCGGGACGGGGCGTCGCTCGGTGACGACCACCTCGACGCCGCCGCGCACCTCCGAGAGCCAGTCGCCGAACTCCTCCGCGTTGCTGACCGTTGCGGACAGCGAGACCAGCTGCACGGATTCGGCCAGCGAGATGATGACTTCCTCCCACACCGCACCGCGGAACCGGTCGGCGAGGTAGTGCACCTCATCCATCACGACGAAGCCAAGGTTGGTCAGGGTCGAGGAACCCGCGTACAGCATGTTGCGCAGCACCTCCGTGGTCATCACGACCACCTGCGCCTCACCGTTGATCGTGGTGTCGCCGGTGAGCAGGCCCACCTTGTCCTCGCCGTGGCGTTCGACCAGGTCGCGGAACTTCTGGTTGCTGAGGGCCTTGATCGGCGTGGTGTAGAAGCACTTGCGCCCGGTCTGCAGCGCGAGGAACACGGCGAACTCGCCGACGACGGTCTTGCCCGCGCCGGTGGGCGCTGCGAC
>JBBRIY010000468.1:0-1741 GCA_038220215.1 Propionibacteriales bacterium | reverse complement strand
GAGCCCGTAGATCCGGTTGTTGAACAACATGATGGTGATGTTCACGTTGCGCCGAAGGGCGTGGATCAGGTGGTTGCCGCCAATGCTGAGCGCGTCGCCGTCGCCGGTGACCACCCACACGGCGAGATCCGGACGGGTCATCGCGACGCCGGTGGCGATCGCCGGCGCGCGGCCGTGGATCGAGTGCATGCCGTAGCTGTCCACGTAGTACGGGAAGCGCGAGGAGCAGCCGATCCCGGAGATGATGACGGTGTTCTCGCGGCGGATACCCAACTGCGGCATCAGCCCCTGGAAGGTGGCCAGCACGGCATAGTCGCCACAGCCCGGGCACCAGCGCACCTCCTGGTCGGAGGTGAAGTCCTTGCGGTTCAGCGGCGTCAGGCTGAGCGGCACCCCGGAGAGGCCGCCGTTGCCGGCGGGTGTGATGGTGGTCACTTCGCGTTCTCCTCGTCGAGGTCGATGAGCTCGATCAGGTCGGCGGCAAGCTCCGACAACGAGATCGGCAGGCCACGCACCCGGGAATAGCTCTGCACGTCCACCAGGTAGCGGGAGCGGAGCACCATCGCGAGCTGGCCGAGGTTCATCTCGGGGACGATCACCCGGTCGTAGGACCTCAGCACCTCCTCGACATTGGCGGGCAGCGGGTTCAGGTAACGCAGGTGCGCTGTCGCGACGTTGCGTCCGCTGGCACGCACGCGGCGGGCGGCAGCAGAGATCGGGCCGAACGTCGAGCCCCAGCCCAGTACCAGCAGCTTGGCCTGGCCGCTGGGATCCTCGACCTCCAGTGGCGGCACGATCGCGCCGATGCCGGCGACCTTCGCAGCCCGGAGGTTCACCATGAACTCGTGGTTGGCCGGGTCGTAGGAGATGGCTCCGGTCCCGTCGGCCTTCTCGATGCCACCGATCCGGTGCTCGAGGCCCGGCGTGCCGGGCACGGCCCAGGCGCGGGCGAGCTTCTCATCGCGCAGGTAGGGCCAGAACTCGCCGTCGGGACGGTTGGGTTCGGTGACGAAGTTCGGGTCGATCGCCGGCAGGGTGGACAGGTCGGGGACCTCCCAGGGCTCGGCGCCATTGGCGAGGTAGCCGTCGGACAGCAGGATCACCGGGGTGCGGTAGTCGATGGCGATCCGGACGGCCTCGTACGCCGCGGCGAAGCAGTCGCCGGGCGACTGGGGCGCGATCACGGGCAGGGGCGCCTCGCCGTGGCGTCCGTACAGGGCCTGGGTGAGGTCGGCCTGCTCCGTCTTGGTGGGCATGCCGGTCGCTGGACCTGCCCGCTGGATGTCGCAGATCACCAGCGGCAGCTCGAGCATCACGGCAAGGCCGATGGTCTCCATCTTCAGGGCGAGGCCCGGCCCGGAGGTCGCGGTCACGCCGAGCTGGCCGGCGAAGGACGCGCCCAGCGCTGCTCCGATGGCTGCGATCTCGTCCTCCGCCTGGAAGGTGAGGATGCCGGCAGCCTTCGCACTGGAGAGGTGGTGCAGGATGTCGGAAGCCGGCGTGATCGGGTAGGCGCCGAGGAAGAGCTGGAGCCCGGCCTTGGCTGCGCCGTCCATCAGGCCGTAGGCGAGGGCACGGTTGCCGGAGATCTGCCGGTAGGTGCCGGCTGCGACGGGCGCTGCCGCAACCTTGAACCGGTTCGTGAAGACCTCCGTGGTCTCGCCGAACGCGTACCCGGCCTTCAGCGCGGCGATGTTGGCATCGCGGACCTGGGGTGCCTTGGCGAACTTCTTCTCCAGGA
>JBBRIY010000467.1:0-1748 GCA_038220215.1 Propionibacteriales bacterium | reverse complement strand
TTGATGACCTTGAGGATCAGCAGGTCGCGGAAGCTGTACAGCCGCTGCGTACCGGAGCCGCCGGCGGTCCGGATCTCCGGTACGACCAGCCCGGTGCGAGCCCAGTAGTCGAGCTGGCGGTACGTGATGTCCGCGGCGCGGCAGGCGATCGGGCCGCGGAAGCCGAGGTCGTCGGGCAGCGGGGAGAAGTCGCCGTCGAAGAGCAGGTCCTGGGCCGGGGGCGCCTGGTGCTCAGCGTTCATGTCTTCCTCGTTTCGCTGCGACGAATCACTTCGTTGGGATTACGAAAGTAACCCTCAGCTCCCACGAGGGTCAACGACACGCCGGGTCCGGTTTCGGGTGGCGCGGGAGTCTCAAGCAAAACCTCAGGGTTTGCCTTCGTCGCCGGTGAAGTCCTCCGGTGTGACGGTGTCGAGGAATTCGCGGAAGCGTTCCACCTCATCCTCTGCGGGCACGCCAGGCGCAACGATCGCGTCCTGCGCGCTCACCCCGGCCTCGTCGAGGACGACGTCCGCGCACTGGATCGGGCAGCCGATCCGCAGTGCGAGGGCGATCGCGTCGCTCACCCGCGAGGGGAGGGTCTTCTCGCCGAGCACGAGTTCGGCGTAGAACTGCCCGTCGCTGTAGCTGGTGATGCGGACTTCCTCGACCGGGTCGGTGGCCGCCTCGGCCAGGCGCCAGGCCAGGTCGTGGATGTTGGGACGCTCGTCGTCGGGCTCTTCGGTTGCGCTGAAGATCGCGGACGCGCCGCCGTGGCTCATCCAGACCGGCAGCAGCCGTCCGGCACCCTCGACCTCCGCGAGCACGACCAGGGGCGGTGCGTCGCCAGTCGAGACGCGGATCTCGACCACCTTCACCTCGCGCACGGTGACTCCTTGAACCGGCGGAACCGTCCCCGCGGTTCACTCACTGCATCACTCATTGGGGTAGCTGGGATCGCATGATCGCGGCGTGGGCATGCAGAACCAGCTGCATCACCTCTGCCGGCAGCGTGCGGGCGGCGGGATTGCGACGCAGGTGCGGCGCGATCGCCTGCTCGATCAGCCCCACCTCGCGCTCGGCGGCCTGCTTCACGACCCGCATGTGCCGGGCGTCCATGCCGAACGCCGCGAGCTTGCGGGAGATGACGGCGACGGTGAGCGCGTCGCGTCCGTAGTAGATGGTGCCGCGGCGTGGCACGACCAGCTGGTGCTTCTCGAGTTCGCTGAGCGCAGGCTCGTTGAGCCCACTGAGTTCGAGCAATTCGCGCCGGGTGATGCGGATTGCCCGCTTCGGGGGATGCGGCTGCGGCGTGAGCGCCTGCGCGGTCTCGACGTTCTCGGCGCTGCCGGTGGGACGCGGCGTGCTGAGCGGCGGGGGCTCCTGGCCGCGATCCATCATGTCGAGGTGCTCGCGGATGACCTTCAGCGGGAGGTAATGATTCTTCTGCACCTCGAGGATGTAGCGCAGCCGCTCGATATCCGACTCGGCGTAGCGCCGGTAGCCCGAAGGGGCCCGCTCCGGGGAGATCAGGCCCTCGGACTCCAGGAAGCGGATCTTGGAGATGGAAACGTCATCGAACTCGGGTTTCAGGATGGCCAGCACCTGGCCGATGCTGCGAAGCCCGAGCGCCATCAGTCCTGCCCGGCGAAGAACACCATTCGGAACTTGCCGATCTGCACCTCGTCGCCGCGTCGAAGGGCGACCTCGCCGTCAATGAGGGTCTTGTTCACATAGGTGCCGTTGAGGCTGTTCTCGTCGCTCACCCA
>JBBRIY010000466.1:0-1790 GCA_038220215.1 Propionibacteriales bacterium | reverse complement strand
AAGGAGCACCTTCGGCAGGGGCCGGCCCAGCTCCCGCGACATCAGGTAGAGGATGGGCAAGGTTGAGACGAGTCCGAACACGTTGGGCAGGATCAGGTTCAGTTGCCCGAGGATGACCCCGTGGGACGTCCAGCCGATGTTCAGCCCGAGGATCAGCTGCCAGGCGGGCATCGACAGGCCCTCAATGTTGCGGGTGCGGGCCAGCCTGATCATCTGCGGCAGGCCGAGCACGGTGCCGACAAAGGCAGCTGCCCACCCGACAAGGATGACCGGCGTCACGACTCCTGCCTCGACAGCCCGACGGCCACGGCGTCCATGTCTTCAACCCCGTGGTCTGGCAACGGGACTGCCGCGGCGTCACGGGCGAACATCGGCCGCAGGCCGAGCCGTCGAAGGGAGTACCAGACAAGGGTGAACGTCACGATCGCAGCGATAGTGCCCGAGGAGATCGTCGAGGACACCTCCTGCATGCCGATCGCCCACGACAGCCACAGGATCTGGTTCACCAGGCCAAGCACAAGGAAGACGGGCGACAGCCCTGTCACGGCCTCTGCCCGGATCACTTCGATGGACTGGCCGAGGTTGGCCACGACGGCGGGAACGAGGGAGAAGACGCCGAAGGTGGGACCGCCGATCCCGACGTCGATCAGGACCAGCACCGCCGCGCCCAGAGCACCGGGCAGCATCACCCGCAGGGGGTTCAGGCGCAGGTCGCGGCTCATCAGGTACAACACCGGGAGGGTGGTGGCCAGGCCGAGCACGTTGGGCACGATCATGTTGGGCTGGTTGATCTTCACGCCGTGCGCGAACCAGCACAGGTTCAGCGTCAGGATCGCCTGCCAGGCGACCAACGACAGCCCAGCGGTGCTCCGGGTGCGCGCGAGCCGCGCCAACTGGGGGACGCCCAGGCCAGTCCCGACTACTGCTGCGGCCCAACCGATGACTTCGACCCCGGTCACTGCTTCTTCTTCCGGGGCCGCACGATCAGGTCGTCGCGGTGGACGACCTCGCGGTCGAACGGTGCGCCGAACTCGGCCACCAACTCGGGGGTGCTGCGGCCGATGATCGGCGTCAATTCGCTGGCGTCGTAGCCGACCAGCCCGCGGGCGATCTCCTTGCCCTGCTCGGACACGAGCCGGACCGGGTCACCGGCGATGAAGATCCCGCGGACGGCGGTGATGCCGGCGGCGAGCAGGGACGCCTTGCGCTCGGTCAGGGCCTTCACCGCGCCGGCGTCCAGCACGAGTTCGCCCTGGGCGACCGAGGCGTAGGCCAGCCACATCAGCCGGCGGGCCCGCCTCTTGCCGGTGGCCCGGAAAAGCGTTCCTACCGGTTCGCCGGCAAGGGCAGCGCCGACCTGGCTCGCCGCGGCGAGCACGACCGGGATCCCCGAGGCCGTGGCGATCCGCGCGGCCTGCAATTTGGTCTCCATGCCGCCGGTGCCGATCGCCGCCCCGTGTCCCTTTGTGTCGACCTCGAGGTCGTCCAGGTCGTCGACGACTGGTATCGGCCGGGCGTCCGGGCTGGACGGGTGCGCGGTGTAGAGCGAGTCGACATCACTCAGGAGCACCAGCGCATCGGCCCCCACCAGGTGCGCGACCAGAGCTGCGAGGCGGTCGTTGTCTCCGAACTTGATCTCATGGGTGGCCACGGTGTCGTTCTCGTTGACCACCGGCACGACACCGAGTTCGAGCAGCCTGGTGAAGGTGCGCAAGGCGTTGCGGTAATGGTCCTGGCGGGCCACGTCCTCGACGGTGAGCAGGACCTGTCCGACGGTGATGTCGTGGCGG
>JBBRIY010000465.1:0-1852 GCA_038220215.1 Propionibacteriales bacterium | reverse complement strand
GTGCGCCCTCGATTTCACGTAGGTCGATGACGGCAGTGCCTTGGCGAAACGGCGGCCGGTCGCCAGGGAGACCGTGATTTCCGCGCCAGCCTCCGGGCTACTGTCCATGAAGTCATCGGCTCGAACCGCAATATCAGCCATTCCAGGATCGTTCTGCACCCAGCACCACTCGCCCACGGCCAGAGTTGCGGCCAGGTGACCCCGCCATTGACCTTGGGGCGAGCTCTATACCGACCGAACCGACTCAGGTTGGGCAGCGTCGTCGAATCTGCCTCCGCGAGTGCGGAGGCTGGGCGCTGGTTTTGCAATCGACGTGTTGTAGCTGATCTCGTCGACGCTGATCTCGATGTAGGGGTAGGGGCCGACGGGGTCGGGGGCATGCCACCAGGCTTCGCCGCGGGTGCAGAGCCGGCGGGCAACCATGGTGCTGAACTTCGGCGCGGGTGTCGACCAGCGTTGCCAATCGAAGCTCTTGCCGTCGTGCGAGGCGCGGGCCCGGTCGTCGGAGATGAAGTCAACCAGGTTTCCTTCGGTGTCGAAAACCAGGTCGGCGGTCACCTGCCGGGTGCCGTTCGTGAAGATGCCGCGAACCCGGTTCGCCTCGATGCGTTGCCACGTGATCGGGGCACTGATCAGCGCGGCGGGGGCGAGAAGGCACAGATCGTTGAACACGGTGACGGTCTCGGAGCGGTTCATTTCGGGCCCGGCTGCGCGCACGATCGGGACGAGTGAGCACAGCCTGACCCGCATGGTCGCGGTGCCGGAGACGTAGACGTGCAGGACGTCAACGGGGAGCCCGGACATGGTGGCGTAGATGAAGAACAGGCGGGCCGGATCGGGCCCGTAGGTGTTGACCTGTTCGCCGGTGAACCTCATCCAGGGCTTGTCCTTTCCAGCCCGGATGCGTCCGTGGACGCGGGCCCGGAAGTCCGTCACCGGCGGCATTCCCACAGCCCCACTCTTGCGGACATAAGCGGCCACGGGCTCGGGCAGGTGGGCCAGGTCGGCCTCGGTCACAAGGCCGGAGGGCGGCTGCGTGGCCAGGACGGTGTGTGCGTGGCGTAGGTACTCCGCCCGGTAGCTGCCCGGTCCGTACGCCGCGAAAGTCATGGCTGCCGCTACCAGCAGAATCAGGTTCACGATCGTTCCAGCCTTGGCGTCGCCCCACGACGTGACGATCACCAGCTGCGAGGCGACCGCGGCGACCACCCCGAGCATCGACCACCAGCGGAACCTGGCGGGCAGCAGGATGCCGGCCAAAACAACGAGGGCACCGACACAAAGCCACACTCCACCCATCAGGGGGCTGATGGGCTCCCTGAGTTCGTGCACGTCTGCCCAGCCGAGGGCCTTTGCGGCGCCGAGAAGATGGATCAGCCCGTGGAGAACGACAACGACAGCAACTCCCCACCGGATCATGTTCCTCATCGGGCGTGCCGGTCGTTGACCGCAGCGATTCGTGCGTGCGCCTGGCCACTGCTACGAAGGGTCAGGACGGCGGTCACCGCACTGACACCGGTCACCAGGGTGAGGATCACGATCGGAAGCGGCGGAGCAGCCGCTAAAAACATCGCGGCGATGATGCTGGCGCCCATCAGGGCCGCGAATACCAGCCAGGGAGCGATCAGCAACTCGGCTGCCTGTGCGCCGCGGCGGGCGAGGACTGCCGTCACCAGCATCGCCGGGAGCACCAGGGCCAGATCGAGCACGTGCACGGGGTTGGACACCAGACCGGTCTCGGCCAGTTCCGGGGGCACCAGGCCAGAAACCAGGGCCGGGATGATCGCGGCGAGCCACATCACGGTGAAAAGACCGGCGATCGAACCGACCACGCCGCACGCAGCCCGTCCCG
>JBBRIY010000464.1:0-1874 GCA_038220215.1 Propionibacteriales bacterium | reverse complement strand
ACACGCGTCGTCGCCCTGACGACCGCTGAGCTGACGCTCGCCGAGGTGCGCGGCCGCCTGGAGCCCCTGCTCGGGCGCGCGGCCACCCCGAAGGAATTGCGGCGGGTGCGGGACTTGGCGTACACATCCATAGGCAAGATCGACCGGACGGCACTCCTGCGGTCCTGGGCAGGGAAGGGCGAGTATGGCGACGCTGGCTGAGTGGGTCGAGGGCGCCCGTCCCCGCACCCTTCCGGCGGCCCTTGCGCCGGTGCTCGCAGGCAGCGCTGTCGCGTGGTTCGAAGGCGGCTTCGCTCCGCTGCTGGCCGGACTGGCGCTTCTCGTCGCCCTCGCCCTCCAGGTGGGCGTGAACTACGCCAACGACTACTCCGACGGCATCCGTGGCACGGACGCCGCCCGCGTCGGCCCGCTGCGCCTTGTGGGTTCCGGAGTGGCCGCGCCCACGCGCGTCCGCACCGCCGCGTTCGTGTGCTTCGCCGTGGCGTCGCTGGCCGGCACCGCCGTCGTGGTGCTGACCGGTTACTGGTGGCTGCTGGCCGTCGGCGCGGCGTCCATCGCAGCGGCCTGGTACTACACCGGCGGCAGCCGGCCCTACGGCTACCTGGGCCTGGGTGAACTGTTCGTGTTCATCTTCTTCGGGCTCGTCGCCGTCAGCGGCACGGTCTACATCCAGTTGGGGGTGGTGACCCAGGCCACGTGGTGGACGGCGATCGCCATCGGCGCCCTCGCCTGCGCGATCCTGGTCGCCAACAACCTGCGCGACCTCGACGGCGACCGCGCCGCGGGCAAGCGCACCCTTGCCACCCGGCTCGGTGATGCCGGCACGCGGCGCTTCTTCCTCGGACTGCTGGGCGTGGCGGCCGTCGGGGTGTTCGGGGTGGCTGCCACCAGTTCCTGGTGGGCACTGCTCGGCTGGTTCATGGTCGTGGCCCTGATCGGCCCGATCCGCGAGGTGGCCCGCGGCGTCTCCGGACGTGCGCTCATCCCCGTCCTCAAGCACACCGGCCTGGCCGAACTCGCCTGCGCCACCGGGCTGTTCGTCGGGCTGCTGATCGCCCGCTGATCATGGTTGTCGAAGCGATCGCCTACCGCCTGGGCCTGCACAACCGCTTCCGGGGCATCACCGTCCGAGAGGGACTGCTGGTGCGGGGCCCGCTCGGTTGGGCCGAGTGGAGCCCGTTCGCCGAATACACCCGTCCCGAGATCGACGCCTGGTGGCGCGCGACGATCGAGGCGGCGGAGACCGGCTTCCCGGCTCCGGTGCGCGACAGCGTGCCGGTGAACGTCACCGTGCCGGCTGTCGGGCCGGAGATCACCCACCGCATCGTCGCGGCGTCCGGCTGCCGCACGGCGAAGGTGAAGGTGGCCGAACCCGGCCAGGACTTCGCCGACGACCTTGCCCGCGTGGAAGCCGTGCGCGACGCGCTGGGACCGGACGGGCGCCTGCGGGTGGACGCGAACGGCGGCTGGGACGTGGACACCGCCCTGACCCACCTCGCCCGCCTCTCCCGGTTCGAGCTGGAGTACGCCGAACAGCCGTGCGCCCGGGTCAGCGAGCTGGCGACGCTGCGGCGACGACTCTCCCGGGCGGGCATCGACGTACTGATCGCAGCGGACGAGAGCATCCGCCGCTCCGGCGATCCCGAGCGGGTGGTTGCTGAGCAGGCCGCCGACATCGCCGTGCTGAAGGTGCAGCCGCTGGGTGGCGTCCGCCGGTGCCTGGAGCTGGCCGAGCGGCTCGGACTGCCCGTCGTCGTGTCGTCGGCACTGGAGAGCTCGGTCGGTCTCGCCGCCGGGGTCGCCCTCGCCGCAGCCCTGCCCGAACTGCCCTACGCCTGCGGCCTGAACACCGCCACCATGTTCACCGGCGACGT
>JBBRIY010000463.1:0-1880 GCA_038220215.1 Propionibacteriales bacterium | reverse complement strand
GTCGATGAGCCAGCAGTGCGGCGTCCGTGACACCGGGGTCTGGTGGTGCACGCCGAGCATCCCCGGCACGAGCCAACCGCCGAATGCCGCTGCTGCCTGGTGGTAGACCTCATTCGTCAGGTCGCCGGAGATGACCAGCGTGGCACCCTCGGGACGGTAGTGGCGGGCGTGGTAGGCCGTCACGTCCTCCGGTGTGATCGCCGAGACGCTCGTGGCGGTGCCGCCGGCGAGCCGGGACGCACGGAAGCGGCCCGGGATGCAGGCCTGGCGGAATGCGACCTGGGCGCGGTTGGCGGAATTGGCCAGCGTGTGTTCGATCTCGGCTAGCCGGAGTGACTGGTGGCGCTCGACGTCGGAGGCCTGCAGTTCCGGCTCGGAGATCGCCTCTGCCAGCAACGGCAGCGCCTCGGACAACCGACCCGCGGGCACCTCGAGCAGCAGGTCGCTGGCCGCGTAGCCGGCGGAGCCGCTGAGCACGGCCCCGATGTCCTCAAGGCGCTCCGCGAAGGTGGGTCCCGAATGCGTGGCCGTGCCCTCGTCGAGGCACCGCTGCGTGATGGTCGCCACGCCTTCGATCTCGCTCGGCTCACTGCTCAAGGGGTTGTCGAGAACGAGCGCCACGGCCGCGATGTGCTGGCCGGGGCGATGGAAGGCGAGCACCTGCAGGCCGTTGTCGAGCCACCAGTGGGCCGGCTCGGGGAAGAGCCAGCGGGGTGGCGCCTTCACTTCGGGACGGTGGTCAGGCTTGCGCATCGCCAACCTCCTGTCGGTAGTCGAGTTGAGCCCGTTGGCCGGGCTGGAGGTAGTCAGCGCAGGCCGCAGCCGTCTGGTCGAGGGTCACGGCCTCGACCTCAGCAAGTCGTCGGTTGATGCGCTCCGGGTCGGCATGCAGCGTTGCGTAGGCGCTGATCAGGTCGGCCCGCGAGTCGAAGGAGGCAAGCTCGCTGAGCCACTCCCGCGCGTACTGGGCCTTCGCCCGGGCGAGCTCAGCGGCCGTCGGGCCCTCTGCAGCGAGTCGCTCCACCTCGATCAGGGCGGCTTCGATGGCAGCGCTCGCGTCCGCCCCAGGCAGGGCGCGCACCTGGGCGAGGCCGAAGGAGTTCCCGCCGACAAGAGGAACGGCGGAGGCGCCTGCGCCCGCGGCGACGCCGAGGTTGCGTACGAGTTGCTGGTGCAGCCGCGAGGTCTGCCCGCCGCCGAGCGCCATCAGGGCGAGCTCGCAGGCATCGAAGCCGGGGGTGTCGCGGGGCGGCAGCCGCCAGGCGAACCACGTCGCGGCGGCGGGTACCCGGCCCTGCAGCTGCCGTGAGGGGACCCCCTGCAGTGGTGGCAGCGAGACGACCGGTGGCCGGTTCCGAGGGTTCCAGGCCGGGAGGCGTGCGAAGGCTCGCTCGGCTCGCTTGAAGCCCTCCTTGGCGGTCACGTCGCCGACAAGGGTGAGCACCGCGTTGTCCGGACGGTAGTGGTTGCGGAAGAAGTTCGCGGCGCGCTCGGCGGTCGCGTCATCAAGGTCGGCCATTGATCCGATGGTGGTGTGGCCGTAGTGGTGGTCGGGGCCGAAGATCAGCTGGACGAGGTGCTGCATCGCGTCCCCGTAAGGCACGTTGTCGTACCGCTGCCGCTTCTCCTCCTTCACCACCTCACGTTGGGTGTCGACGCTGGCCTCGTCGAGGTGGGCAGGCAGGCTGGCCAATCGGTCGGCCTCCATCCACAGCGCCAGCTCCAGCGCCCCGACCGGAAGCGTCTCGAAGTAGTTCGTGCGGTCGAACCAGGTGGTGGCGTTCACCGCGCCGCCGAGGGACTGCAGCAGGTTGAGGTGCTCGCCGGTCGCCACGTGGTCGGAACCGGAGAACATCAGGTGTTCGAACAGGTGCGCCCAG
>JBBRIY010000462.1:0-1884 GCA_038220215.1 Propionibacteriales bacterium | reverse complement strand
AGTCCGGGCGCCGCCAGGGCAGGTCACGGGCATTCTCCGCATACCACTCCATCAACGGCGGTGCGATCAGCGGCGTCGCGGGGTCGGGCACGCGGCTCAGCCTAGGCTCCACCCGACGGACCGGGCGTCCCGAGCTGCAGCCGGCGGCCGGCAGCCCGGCGGGCCAGCACGTCCCCGAGCACTCGCACGTCCTCGACGTAATTGCTGGCCATCAACCTTCGTGGCGCGGCCTCACCTGCCGCGAAGACGGCAGCCTCCGCCGGTTGCCAGGCCAGCTTCGCCCACACGTCAACCCCGAAGCGGTGGCCTATCTCCCCCGACCCGTACGGACGGCCGGGGCCAACGACCACCAGCCCGACCCGCTCCACCCCCGCTGCTGCCACCACCAGCGGCAGGTACAGCCGCAGCGCAGCGAGGTCGACCAGCCGGCTGCCGGTCAGGACGGCCACTCCGCTGCTGGCCGCAACCAGGGCTGGCTGAAGGCCGGCCGGTGTGATCCGTCCGGCATCGACGAGCACGGTGCGTCCCGCAGCTTCGAGGGTCGTTGCCAGTTCGGGCCACACCGGTCCGAACAGGTCGACCATGCCGGGATGGGAGAAGCCCGGCAGGAAGTCGCGACCCTCGTCCCCGTGCAGAGGCAGGGCCATCGAAGGCAGGCTCTCGGCGAGCGGTCGGCCCTCGCGATGGGCCTGCAGGAGCCCGCCGAGGCCGCGTCCGCCCGGGTCGACGCCCTGCAGGTGGCCGGCGAGCACCGTCTGGTCGGGTTCGGTGTTGGCATCAACCAGCAGCACCGGTTCCGGCCAGGTGAGGGCGAGGGCCACGCCCAGCCCGGTCACCCCTGGCGAATGGCCGGCACTGGCCAGTAGCAGCATGCTCATCGCGGGCTGCCCGGCAGGCGCACGAGGGCGAGCTGCTCGTTGGCCGCCAGTCGCACCACCCGCTCCGCCTCGGTGGCGGAGACGCTCACGTCCACGATCGAGGCGCCGTCGGGAAGGACGGCGGCAGCCGTCGCGATCCGCCCGGTAACGCTGGCCCCGGCCGGCGGCTCGGCACCGTCGCGTCCCACGGGCACCAGCAGCACCTCCGTGCCCGGCGGCATCGGCGCGGACGGCAACCGTCCCGCGGCGAGACGGAGCCCGATCCGCACGCTGCCCGCCTCGACCACCGGCTCCCCGAACGAGCGGGGGCTCAACAGGCTGCCTCCGACGAGGTCGCTGAGTGCGGTCCGGCCGACGACGCGGTCGAGCTCGTCGGTGGCGACGGTCTCGACCCCGGTGGCCGGTACAGCCGAGGTCACCCCGAGATCGGCGGCCGTGATCACCTGGTCGCGATACACCGTCCGCTTCACGACAAGAACGGTGTGCGCGTTGCTGAGGTTGCCGTACAGAAGTGCGGCTCCCAGCCCGCCGAGGCAGACCGCGAGTACACCGACCGCCATCCAGCGCAGGTTGCGCCGGGTCCTCACCTGGCTCGCACCCAGCCGCTCCTCGGCCATCGCCGTCCCCCTTGCGCCGGGGCGGCTGGACCCGGGGTGGGGCACAAGCGGTCCGACGGTGGTGGGATCGTAGGCGGGTGAGCAGGCCGATTCCTAGACCGCTGCGGGAATCTGTGGAGAAGTCGTACACCCGCGCCTCCCCGGCCCGCCCTCCCACCTGTGCAGCAATACCGCTGGGATACCGCTGGCCACTAGGGTGTTTCCTGTGAACGTCGAGGCACTGACAGACAAATACCACGATCTGGTGGTGACAGCCTGTGAGTGGCGCGCGATGGGTCTAGCCGACCCCCACCAGATGACGGCGGACGCCTTCGGCATGCTCGACCAGCACCGTGACCACACCCTTCGCGACCTGTATCGGGCGATCGACAAGGTGGTGCTGGCCGCCT
>JBBRIY010000461.1:0-1884 GCA_038220215.1 Propionibacteriales bacterium | reverse complement strand
GGTCAGGTCACGGCCGATGTCGAGCTTGACGTCGGCGTCGCTCATCAGCAAGGCCTGCGCGTCGGTGTTGACCGCGATGAACTCGACGCCGCGCAAGCCGGATTCAATCATCCGGTTCACGGCGTTGACGCCACCTCCGCCGACCCCGACCACCTTGATGATCGCGAGGTAGTTCTGGGACGCACTTGCCACGTAAGTCACCCTTACTCGAGCTCTGGAAAAGTTGTTGAAGCACTGGTTCGACGAAGCGGGACGAACCGGGGAAGGGCAACAGCTTCGGCGTCCTCCAAGGCTAGGCAACGCGTTTGACCTTGTCCAAGAAAGGGGTGCGGCTCGGCGAGTCCCTCAAGTAGGGGTTCAGGGTTGCCCGGAACCCTCAACGTCGCGTGGGGAACCCCGGTGCCGACACGTTGAACACCGTTCCGCCCAGCGGCAGCAGGTCATCGAGCACCTGGCTCTTCAGCGCCGAGTCCTCAGCGCTCCCCCACACCACTCGCGTCCCGTTCCGTAGCCGGAGTACGATGCCGTCCCGCGTCGGGGCTTCCAGCCGGGAGACCGTGGCAGCCGTGCCGCTGCTGAGCGCCGAAAAGACCGTGCCCACGTCAACCAGCACCTGCTGGCTGTTCGGGTCGGCCTCCACAACCACCAGCCCGGACGGAGCGTTCTTGACAGCCTGGAACACCACGCCGGACGCGTCGGCGAGCAGGTAGCCACCGCCGGCGGGGATCGCCAGCCGGGGCTTCCTCTCCGTGACCGCGATGTGCACCGTGTCGGGCCAGTCACGCGACACCGTCACCTCCGCGACAGCGGGCAGGCCGGCGACGCGTTCTGCGACGGTGGCCGGATCCACCCACACCAGTGGCGTGCCGGCAGGAACACCGGCGGCGTCCAGCACCTCGGTCTTGCTGAGTACCTTGGCGCCGTTGACGGTGACCGCGCGGGCGGCGAGCGTCGGCGAGAACCCGACCACATAGACCGCGCCGACAAGGAGCACGACGGCGAGGGCACCGCCCAGCCAGGCGAGGCTGCGGCGCCGGCGCTGGTCACGGCGGCGCAGCTGCAGCCGGGACGTGGCGTCTCTGACCTGGCTCACCGGGCGGACTCCGCCAGCAGGCCGGCGAGGGCAGGGCCCACCCGTGTCACGTCTCCGGCCCCGAGGGTGACCACCAGGTCGCCGGGGCGCACCAGGTCCGCGAGTGACCCAGGGGCCTCTGCAAGGGTCTCGACGTAGTGCACCCTGCCCGGAGCTGCGATGGCTGCGGCGTCGGCCACGAGGTGGCCGGTGATGCCGGGCAGAGGATCCTCCCGTGCCGGGTAGATGCCGAGCACCAGGATCTCGTCAGCCAGCGCGAGGGCCTGGCCGAACTCTCCTGCGAAGTCGCGCGTCCTGGTGAACAGGTGCGGCTGGAAGCAGGCGACCAGCCGTCCGTCTCCGGCGAGGCCGCGTGCAGCGGTGAGGGTGGCTGCCACCTCTGTCGGGTGGTGGGCGTAGTCGTCGAAGATCCGCACGCCAGCCAGGTCGGCCACCAGCTGGAACCGCCGCTCGGTGCCATGGAATTGGCTGGCGGCCGTCCGCAGCCGGTCACCGGCCAGCCCGACCGCCCGTCCCACCGCGTAGGCGGCAGCGGCGTTCTGCAGGTTGTAGGTGCCCGGCACGGCCAGCGTGAGCACGCCGCTGTCGTCGTCGGTCGTCAGCGTTGCCCTCGCGCCCTCGGGCGGAAAGCTGGCGCCCGAGATCCGCAGGTCGGCGTCGCCGGAGGTACCGAACGTGACCACCCGCTTGCCGGCGGCACGGATGGCGGGGGTGATGGCAACCGCTCCAGGGTCGTCTGCGCTGATCACGACCACCTGCACGGGGTCAGCGACGGCGAGGGCGACGAAGCC
>JBBRIY010000460.1:0-1891 GCA_038220215.1 Propionibacteriales bacterium | reverse complement strand
CCGTCGGCCTGCAGGAGGTGCGGGCCGGACGGCTCAGCCGGGAGGAGTACACCGCCCGGTTCGGCCATCGCGGTGTGAACGAGATAGAGCTGGCCTGGCCGCGTCCGGCCGAGGACGCCGAATGGCTGGACGCCGCGCTGGCGGCTGCCTCTGCAGGCAGCGATGTCGCCGAGCTTCAGGTCCGGCAGGGGTCGGTCTTCAGGGAGGCGCTCGCCCGGCTCACGACGTCGAACCCGCGCCAGGCAAGGAAGGTCGAGCGCCGCCTCCGCAAGGCGGCCGGCCAGGCCGTGGCACGGGAGGACGCGCGCTCGGAGAGCGTCCGGACCACCTGGGTGATGCGACGCTTCGCCCTGCGCGCCGGCGAGCTGCTGGGCATCGGCGATGGGGTCTTCTTCCTCACCGTGCCGGAACTGCTCGACGCCCTCGACGGCGAGCCCTCCGCGTTCGACCTGCTGGAACTGCGTCGGCAGAGCCATCAGCTGTTGCTGGCCCTGCCTCCGCTACCCGGTGTGATCTACGGCGCCTTCGACCCGTTCGCGTGGGCCGCTGATCCCGACCGGCGCACCGACTACTGGGTGGCAGGGGTCGCCGCGCCCACCGCGTCCGATCATGAAGATGCTGCCCTGATCCACGGCTGTGCCGGTGCGGTGGGCCAGGTGGAAGGCATCGTGCGTCGTCTGGACGATTTCGACCAGGCCGCCCAGCTGCTACCGGGCGAGATCCTGGTCACGCACCTGACCAACATCGGCTGGACCCCGCTTTTCCCGCGGGCCGCCGCCGTGATTACCGACCTCGGCGCCCCCCTGAGCCACGCCGCGATCGTGGCTCGCGAGCTCGGCATCCCCGCCGTCGTCGGCTGCGGCAATGCCACCGCCCGCCTCCACACCGGCGATCGGGTCGTCGTCGACGGCGCCAGGGGAGAGGTCCGCATCCTCGCCACCGCTGACCCGAATCTGGGGACGGTTCCTGGTTCGGTTCAGCTCGGCGCGTGACGCGAACCTGGGAACCGTCCCCAAGTTCGAACCAGTGGGACGAATCTGCACCGGGATGTCCCGGGACGGCCGGGAGGGGCCTGGTCCAGCGATCTGGGTGCAGATTCCTCCCCCCGGCACAGCGAAAGGCCCCCGGCGCGAACCGGGGGCCTTTCGTCTGGCTCAACTCGCGATCGTCAGATCACAGGTCGTAATACATCTCGAACTCGTGCGGGTGCGGACGGAGACGGATCGCGTCGATGTCGGCACGCTTCATCTCGATCCAGGTCTCGATGAGGTCGGCGGTGAAGACATCGCCGGCGAGCAGGAACTCGTGGTCAGCCTCAAGCGCGTTGAGTACCGCATCCAGCGAGCCGGGGACGGTGGCGATGCCGGCATGCTCCTCCGGCGGCAGCTCGTAGAGGTCCTTGTCGACCGGTGCGGGCGGCTCGATCTTGTTCTGGATGCCGTCGAGACCGGCCAGCAGCATGGCAGCGAATGCCAGGTACGGGTTGGCCGACGGGTCGGGGCAGCGGAACTCCATGCGCTTGGCCTTGGGGTTCGTACCGGTGATCGGGATCCGGATGGACGCCGAGCGGTTGCGGCTGGAGTACACCAGGTTGACCGGAGCCTCGAAGCCCGGCACCAGGCGGTGGTAGCTGTTCACGGTCGGATTGGTGAACGCGAGCAGCGACGGTGCGTGGTGCAGGATGCCGCCGATGTACCAGCGGGCCATGTCGGAAAGACCCGCGTAGCCGGCCTCGTCGTAGAACAGCGGCTCGCCGTTCTTCCAGATCGACTGGTGCACGTGCATGCCGGAGCCGTTGTCACCGAAGATCGGCTTGGGCATGAAGGTGGCGGTCTTGCCGGCGGCCCACGCGGTGTTCTTGATGATGTACTTGTACTTCATCAGGTTGTCC
>JBBRIY010000459.1:0-1917 GCA_038220215.1 Propionibacteriales bacterium | reverse complement strand
CATGTTGCGGGGCAGGCTGAACAGCACCGTCTTGCCGGTCTCGGCGTCGATGCTGGCGACCGTCATGGAGTCCGGACGCATCCCGGTGCGGTCAGCCCCGGCGTCCCCGCCGAGCAGCAACACGTTGATGCGGCCGTTCTGCACCTCGGTCGTACCGCCGCCGGCGAAGATGCTGCCGAACAGCTTCGCCTGCGTCCCGAAGGCTGTGGACGCGCCCCAGGCCACCGTCGCGCTCGTGAGGGCGAGCACAACCGCGAGGAGCCCGGAGATGATCTTGCCGCGTGCCGAGAGGTGGCGCGGATTCGAGAGCCACCAGGAGTCGGCCAGCAGCAGGATCCAGCCGAGAGAAAGGACCGGGACCAGCCACTGCAGGACCGTGAGCGTCACGGGATTCGCGTAGAGGCCGATGATCGCCGCGCGCCACGGCGTCAGCAGCAGCACCCCGACGACGACCAGAAGGGCGATCAGTGTCGTCCACGTACGGACGCCGATGCGCCCCAGCCGCTTCTTGCCCACGGCGAGCTGTGCCGACCCCGGCACCAGAATGGTCATGCCCATCAACACCAGCGCTCGGCGCAGCGCGATCCCCTGGCTGCGTTGCAGCGGGGACGACATCGCGCCGGTGTCCGGCGCGGCGGCTGCGGTGGTCATGGAACTCCTGCAGGCATTTGGGGAAGCGGGCGCCCTCCAGTATTACCGGCCCTACCCAAGGTTGCCCGGCTGCCGCGCCGCCAAAGGCTCTCGTCGTGCCTAGTCAGTGCTGGGGCAGCCGCATCAGGACCCGCGGGAAGCCGTTCAACACCGAGGCGGTGTCGGCGGCCTTGGTGAAGCCAGCCTTCTCGAACAACGCCCGCGTGCCGACGTAGGCCATGGTCAGGTCGACCTTGGCGCCGCGGTTGTCCACCGGGTAGCCCTCGATCGCGGGAGCACCGTTGTCGCGGGCGAACGCGACGGCACCGGCCAGCAGCCGGTGGGAGATGCCCTTGCCGCGGTGCCCGGGCCGCACGCGCAGGCACCAGACCGACCACACAGCGAGGTCATCGACGTGGGGGATCCTGTGGTTGCGGGCAAAGCTGGTGTCGGCACGGGGATGGACGCCGGCCCAGCCGACCACCTGATCGCCGTCATAGGCCAGGACTCCCGGGGGCGGGTCCTCGCTGCACAGGTGCCGCACCAGTTCCCCACGCTCGGTTCCGGCCAGCGCCTGGTTCTCCTTCGAAGAGATGCGGTAGCTCAGGCACCAGCAGACATTCGCGTCGGGTCGTTTGGGGCCCACCATGGTCGCGACGTCCTCGAACACGGTCGCCGGACGCACTTCGATCGCCATTCCCCTACCTTGCCAGCGGCGACCCGCACCCGTCACTACCCCAGGCGCAGCCGCAGGCCACGCACCTGGTAGCCCTCGATCAGGTCGTCCCAGTCAACAATGGGTTCCGCGACCACCGTCGGCGTCCGGGCGAGCAAGCGAGTGAGCAGCACGTCCGACTCCAGGATCGCGAGCGGCTGTCCGGGGCACTTGTGCGCGCCGTCGCCGAACGTCAGCACGGCGGCGTTCACCCCGGGGGGAAGCGGACGGCCCGGGCACAGGCCGAGCGGATCGTCGCCGACAGCCTCCGGATCGGCGTTGGCCGGCCGGACGCAGACATCGATCAGGTCGCCCGGCTCAACCCTGACCGTCTCCTCGCCCTCGGTGACGTCGAAGGAGCCCTGCACCCTGCGGTACAGGTGACCGACAACCGGCTCGAGCCGGATGATCTCGTTGAGGATGGCGAAGCGCTCGGCCTGACCCGCCACCAGATACCGCTCCCGTAGCGGCTGGTTGCCGAGCAGGTGCCAGGCAGCCATCGTGATGAACTCCCGCGTCGTCACCATGCCGGCGGTGCCGTAGGTGACGCACTCGACGAGGATGTCGGCGTT
>JBBRIY010000458.1:0-1963 GCA_038220215.1 Propionibacteriales bacterium | reverse complement strand
AGACGGTCGGTCGGCTGCGGGAGAAGTTCCCCGCGTTGATGGATCCGCCCAGCGATGACATCTGTTACGCCACCCAGAACCGGCAGTCGGCGGTCAAGCAGATCTCCACCCACGCCGACCTGGTGATCGTCGTCGGCTCCTCCAACTCGTCCAACTCCGTGCGGCTGGTCGAGGTGGCGCTGGAGTCCGGAGCGAAGGCGTCCTACCGCGTGGACAACGCCGGCGAGATCGACCCGGCCTGGCTCGAAGGGGTCAATTCGGTGGGCGTAACCTCTGGTGCCTCCGTCCCCGACGCCCTCGTGCAGGGCGTCCTGGACTACCTGACGGAACGTGGCTTCCCGCAGGCGACGGAGGAGCGGCTGACGGAGGAGAACCTCGTCTTCGCGCTGCCGCCGGAGCTCCGCAAGGACCTGCGTCGCCAGACCATCGGTGACTGAGCTCCGGGCAGCGGCGGCGTAGCCCGGCGCGGGTTCGTACAGTTCCGGACATCGTGCGGGAAATAAACCGCGCCCTGAGGCGTTAAGGCCATCGTGAGCCACGCCGCGGGTGTCCTCGCGCTGCCCGTGCCGGCAGCGCTGTCCTGGCGTGACCCCGCACGTCCATCAACCGCCTCGCTGGACGGTGCACGAACCCGCCGACCTCCCCCGGTTGACCCGACGCTGTCCGCACCGGGCGACATACTGGTTGCAGGACGTAGCACGCTCGCTGTGTGTGGCGACTGGTGTGGCGCCCGAACGGGTACGTCTGCACGAACGGGTCGGGGACGGCTCCGCAAACAGGGTGTGCTTCCGAACCGCCGCCGGTCGCGACCACGACGAGGAGGGTGCACCTCATGATCAGCTTCACCGACGTCACCAAGATCTATCCGGGCGGCACAACCGCCGTCGGCGGGCTGAGCCTCACCGCCCCCACGGGCAAGATCACGGTACTGGTGGGACCCTCAGGCTGCGGCAAGACCACATCGCTGCGGATGATCAACCGCATGATCGAGCCCACCAGCGGCATGATCGAGATCGACGGCCGCGACACCTCGGGCCTGAATCCCAACGAATTGCGGCGTGGTATCGGCTACGTCATCCAGAGTGGCGGGTTGTTCCCCCACCGCACGATCCTCGACAACATCGCGACAGTCCCGCTCCTCCTCGGCTGGGACCGCGCCAAGGCGCGGACGCGAGCGCACGAGTTGCTCGAACGGGTCGGCCTCGACCCCGTCCTCGGCAAGCGGTACCCGAACCAGCTCTCCGGTGGGCAGCAGCAGCGGGTCGGGGTGGCTCGTGCGCTGGCTGCCGACCCGCCGGTGATGCTGATGGACGAGCCGTTCAGCGCCGTCGACCCGGTGGTGCGCGAGCAACTGCAGGACGAGTTCCTCCGACTCCAGAGCGAACTCGACAAGACCATCGTGTTCGTGACCCATGACATCGACGAGGCCATGAAGCTGGGTGACCAGGTGGCCGTCCTCCGGGTCGGGGGCATCCTCGCCCAGCTCGCAACGCCGGCGAAGCTGCTGGCCGACCCGCACGACGACTTCGTGGCCGACTTCCTCGGACGTGATCGTGGCTACCGTGGCCTTGCCTTTTCAGAAGCCCCGGACCTGCCGCTGCGCGACGAGCCGGTCGTGCTGCTCGACTCCACGGTGGCGCAGGGTGCAGAGGTGGCGGCGGGGGAGCAATGGGTGCTCGTCGTCGACGACTCCGGAGCACCCCTGGGCTGGGCAGAGCCGGCGCGGCTCACCGGTCTCATCGACCGCGACCACCTGCACCGCGGCGGCACCGTGGCCCGCGTCGGCGGCTCGCTGCGGGCTGCCCTCGACGCGGCACTGTCCGCACCCAGCCGGCGCGGCGTGCTCGTGGACGGCGACGGACGCCTCGTCGGCACCGTTCGAGCCCAGGACGTGCTTGCCGCGATCGAGCGTCGGCCGGCAGGTGCAGTGGCGTGAAGTGGTTCCTCGGGCACCTCGACCAGG
>JBBRIY010000457.1:0-1984 GCA_038220215.1 Propionibacteriales bacterium | reverse complement strand
TCCTGGGCGCCCACCAGCAGAAGCTCCGCGGAACCGGCGTCCGTCGTCGCCTTGAGCACCGAGTAGACGATGTCAGCCGTGCGACCGACCGCGATGCCGGGGTCGCGCGTCTCCAGGTAGGCCGCGAGGAACATCGCTGCGGTCAGGTCCCCCGAGCCGGTGAAGGTACGGTCCAGCAGGGGCGTGGTGACCTGCCAGGCGCCGGCTGAGGACACGGCGAGCATCGTCAGGGAGTTGGCCTGCGCGACGGCTGAGGTCACCAGCACCAGCTCGGGGCCCCGGCTGCGCAAGTCGTCGGCGGCCTCGACGATCTCCGCCACCGTCTCGCTGTGGCGACCGGTGAGGAAGTCCAGCTCGAAGTGGTTCGGGGTGACGATCTGGGCAGCGGGTACAACGCTGTCACGCATGAACTCGGGAATCCCGGGACGCACGAAGACCCCGCGACCGACGTCGCCGATCACCGGGTCGCAGCAGTAGATGGCGTCCGGGTTGCGCTGCTTCACCAGCTCGACCGCCCGCAGCACCTCCGCACCCACCTCCTTGGTGCCCTGGTAGCCGGACAGCACCGCGTCCACCGTGTGCAGCACGTCGCGCTCGTCGATGCCGAGGATCACGTCGGCGACATCGCCGGCGGACATCAGCGGTCCCCGCCACGCGCCGTACCCGGTGTGGTTCGAGAAGTGGACGGTGAAGACCGGCCAGACCTCCACCCCGAGACGCATCAGCGGGAACGCCGCCGCGCTGTTGCCGACATGGCCGTAGGCAACAGAGGACTGGATGGACAGGATCGTGGTCACCTGGTCATTCTCCACGGCCAACACGCCACCCGGCGACCAGGTCCGGGAGCGCGGGCCATAGAGTTCACCCGTGCCGGCTCGCAACTACGCCTTCCTCGACCATCGCTTCGTTGCGATGGCCCACCGCGGAGGCTGGCTGACCCCGGGGGACGTGCCGAGGGAGAACACGGCCTACGCGTTCCGGCAGGCCGTTGAGCTCGGCTACGCCTACGTGGAGACTGACGTTCACACGACAGTGGACGGCGTGCTGCTGGCCTTCCATGACGACGTGCTCGACCGGGTCACCGATGCAACCGGGCTCGTGAGCGCCCGCTCGTGGTCAGAGCTGGCTGACGTCCGGATCGGCGGAGTCGACCCCATCCCCCGCCTCGCGGACCTGCTCGAAGAGTTCCCCCACACCCGGTTCAACATCGACCTGAAGGATGCCGGGTCGGTGCGTCCCCTGGCTTCGATCCTTTCGCGACTCCACGCTGAGGAGCGGGTCTGCGTCGGGTCCTTCTCCGGTGCCCGCCTGAGAGCCTTCCGCCGGCTGGCTCCAGGGGTACTGACCGCCAGCACGCCGCGCGCGGTGGTGTGGGCCACCCATGCGTTCGGCCTGCGTCGACTGTTCGTCGATGCCGGCGCGGCCCTGCAGATCCCCGAGCGTGACCCGGGCGCGCCACTGACGCTCGTCCGCGCGGACGTGGTGAAGCTCAGCCACGCCACCGGGCGCGTCGTCCACGTCTGGACGGTCAACGACGAGGATGAGATGCACCGCTTGATCGACCTCGGCATTGACGGGCTGGTCAGTGACGACATCACGACGCTCAAGCGGGTCCTGCTCGAGCGTGGGCTGTGGGAGGGCGAACGATGAAGAGCACCAAGGAGCAGAAGGCCTGGTACTGGTACGACTGGGCCAACTCGGCCTACATCACCACCACGGCGACGGTGATCATCGGCCCGTACCTCACCAGCCTCGCCACCAACGCTGCCTGCCCCGATCTGGCCGAGGGCGCAACATGTCTCAACCCGGTGATGCTGCTGGGCCTCTTCCCCGTCCTGCCGGGCGCCCTGCACCCGTTCCTCGGGACGCTGAGCACGATCGTCTCGGCCATCCTGCTGATCTTCGTCGGCGCTGTGGCCGACCGTTCCGCGCACCCGCACCGCTGGCTCGGCGGCACCGCCGCGATCGGCGCCGTCGCGGCGAG
>JBBRIY010000456.1:0-2004 GCA_038220215.1 Propionibacteriales bacterium | reverse complement strand
ACCCTGCCGGCCAGATCCCCCTCACCGGCGACACCCCGGGAACCTCCGCGCAGGTGGCAGACCTGATCGGCTTCCTCACCTCGGACGCCGCGGCGCACATCACGGGCACTGAGGTCTGGATCGACGGCGCCCAGTCGTTGCTCACTGGTTGACCCTTACACGCAACGGTGAGTGCCTCCCGGCGGAATGGGGCACGATGAGCCCATGCCACCGCTCGCCCTGGGCCTGGACGTAGGCTCCACAACGGTCAAGGCCGTCGTGCTGCGCGGCGACGACATCGTGTTCAGCGATTACCGGCGGCACAACGCCGACGTCCGGGGCGAACTGCGTTCCCTGCTGACCACCCTTGAGGCACGCTTTCCCGATATCGGGCTGCGGGCAGCGGTCACCGGTTCCGGCGGCGTCCATGTGGCCGAACTGATGGGCGTCCCGTTCGTGCAGGAGGTCATCGCGGGCACCGAGGCCGTGCAACGGTTCCTGCCGGACGCCGATGTCGTCATCGAACTCGGTGGCGAGGACGCAAAGATCACCTACCTACGCCCGGTGCCCGAGCAACGCATGAACGGCACTTGTGCCGGCGGCACCGGCGCGTTCATCGACCAGATGGCTGTGCTGCTGCAGACCGACGCCGCCGGGCTCGACGACCTCGCCGGCGCCTACCAGAACCTGTATCCGATCGCTTCGCGCTGCGGCGTTTTCGCCAAGTCCGACCTGCAGCCGCTCCTGAACCAGGGCGCGGCGCACACCGACCTCGCCGCCTCGGTGTTCCAGGCCGTTGCCCTGCAGACCATCTCCGGGCTGGCCGCCGGCCACCCGATCCGCGGCAACGTCGTCCTCCTCGGCGGTCCGTTGCACTTCCTGCCACAACTCCGCGAGGCCTACCGGCGTGCACTCGCCGGGCACGTCACCAGCTTCACCACGCCGGCCAACGCCCAGCTCTACGTCGCCATCGGCGCGGCATTGCTCGCCGGAGGTGCCGTCCACACGGCCGCAGCACTGCGCGCACGACTGACGACCAGCATCCCCCTCGTCCAGATCGGGACGGCCCTGCGTCCGCTCTTCGCCGATGCGGCTGAGCGCGCCGACTTCCTCGAGCGGCACTCTCGGGTCAGTGTGCCGACCGCAGCACTGGCCGAGGCCGTCGGCCCCTGCTACCTCGGGATCGACGCCGGCTCGACCACCATCAAGGCAGTGCTGCTGGACGCCGGCCAGCGAATCCGGTTCGCGCATTACGCGTCGAATCGCGGCGACCCCGTCACAGCGGGCGTCGCCATCGTTCGCGCAATCCGGGAAGGGCTGCCGCCCGCAGCGCACCTGGCCCGTGCCTGCGTCACGGGGTACGGCGAGAGCCTCATCCAGGCGGCGCTGCACGTCGACGAGGGCGAGGTCGAGACCATGGCCCACTACCGGGCGGCCGAGTACGTCTCCCCCGGCGTGACGGCCGTGATCGACATCGGTGGCCAGGACATGAAGTACCTGAAGATCCGCAATGGAGCCGTCGACTCGATCGCCGTCAACGAGGCCTGCTCGTCGGGGTGTGGGTCGTTCCTGCAGACCTTCGCGGAAACCATGGGTACCGATGTGGCCAGCTTCGCAGCGGCAGCCACCCGGGCCTCCCATCCCGTCGACCTCGGCAGCCGCTGCACGGTCTTCATGAACTCCTCGGTGAAGCAGGCGCAGAAGGACGGTGCGGACGTCGGCGACATCTCAGCCGGTTTGTCCTACTCCGTAGTACGCAATGCCTTGTACAAGGTCATCAAGCTCAAGGACGCGAGCCAGCTCGGCGACAACGTGGTGGTGCAGGGCGGCACGTTCCTCAACGACGCCGTGCTGCGTGCCTTCGAGCTGCTGACGGGGGCTCGTGTCACCCGTCCCGACATCGCGGGGCTCATGGGAGCCTTCGGTGCAGCCCTCACTGCCCAGCGCCACGCGCAGCCCGACGGGGTGTCCACCACGATGTCCCTTGCAGAACTCGACACCTTCACCGTGGACGCGGCGCTCGAG
>JBBRIY010000455.1:0-2007 GCA_038220215.1 Propionibacteriales bacterium | reverse complement strand
AGCGCTGCGAACATGGCTGCCACGCCGCTCATGCCCGCGCCGCCGATGGCGATGAAGTGCACGTCGCCGAGTTCTGCGACTCCCACGAGAGGGACGGGTTCGATCAGCGGCATGGGTTCAGTCTCGCCGCTGTGCCACGTCGAGGACCAGTTGGGCCAGCGCAGCCGAGGCATCGGCCGGCACCAGGCTGCGACATGACTCCGCCATCGCTGCGAGGCGACCGGGAGCGTCCAGCAGGCCGGTCACCTCGGCCATCAGGCGGTCGCCGTCCAGCTCGGCATCCGCCACGAGCACCCCGGCGTCGGCTGCGATCAGGAAGCCGGCGTTGCGGGCCTGCTCCCCGTTGCCGTGCGGTAGCGGGACGAAGATCGTCGGCAGGCCGGTCATCGCCGTCTCCATCACGGTGCCTGCCCCGGAGCGGCCCAGCATCAGGTCGGCAGCGGCGTAGGCCTCGCCCATCTCGTCGACGTAGCCCACCGGACGGTAGGCAGCACCGGTGGTCGGGTCAGTGACGTCGATGATGTCCGGGGTCAGGTTGGCCGTGCCCAGCACGTGCAGGACGGAGATGCCGGCCGCCAGAAGCCGCGGCACCGCGTCCGCGGTCGCGAGGTTGAGGCTGCGGGCCCCCTGCGAGCCGCCGCTGACCAGCAGCACCGGTCCGGCGTCCGGCAGCCCGAAGCCCTGGCGCGCAGCGGGCCGCCGGGCAGCACGGTCGAGGCCGGCGATCTGCTCACGCACCGGCAGCCCGAGGTGGCGGGCATGCGGCAGCCGGGTCTCGGGAAAGGTGGTGACGACGTGCGGGGTGAACCGGGCGGCGATGCGGTTGGCGAGCCCGGGCACAGCATTGCCCTCGTGGATGACCAGCGGCACCTTGGCCAGGCGTGCTGCCAGGTAGACCGGCAGGGAGACGTAGCCGCCGAAACCGACCGCCACCTGGGCCTTGTGGGCCACAAGGATGGCGCGGGCCTGGCCGACAGCGCGCCACAGCCGCACGGGCACGGCCAGCAGCTCCGGGGTGAGTCGACGGGGCAGCGGCACCGGCGGGATCAGCGCGAGGCGCAGCCCGGCCTCCGGGATCACCCGGGTCTCGAGGCCCTTGGCCGTCCCGACGCAGACCAGGTCGACATCGGCGCCGGCCCGCAGGGCTTCCGCCGTGGCGATCAGGGGTGAGGTGTGGCCGGCGGTCCCACCGCCGGCGAGCACGATGGAGACCGCACTCATCCGCGTCCGGCCGCCGTGGTGACGAGCGCCCGGTCGCGCTTGCGGTTGCTGCGCCGTCGCAGGAACGCACGGTAGGCCGGTTCCTGGCGGGCGCAGGCCAGCAGCACGCCGAGGCCCATCAGGTTCACCAGCAGCGAGGACCCGCCGTAGGAGACCAGCGGTAGCGGTACCCCGAGCACGGGAACCATGCGCAGCACGACGGCGATGTTCACCAGCGCCTGGATCATGAACCAGCTGGTGACTCCGGCGGCGGCGTAGCGGCAGAACCTGATGTCGGAGCGCATCGCGATCCGGAACCCGGCGTAGCCGAGGATCAGGAAGAGCGCCAGCACCAGCAGCGTCCCGACCAGTCCGAGCTCCTCCCCGATCACGGCGAGCACGTAGTCGGTGTGGGACTCGACGAGGCCGCCCCACTTCTGCCGGCTGGCGCCCAGTCCGAGGCCCCACCAGCCGCCGGAGGCGAGCGCGAAGATCGCCCGGATCGGCTGGTGGTTGACACCCAGCGGGTCGAGGTCCTGGTTGAAGAAGCCGAGGATGCGGTTCATCCGGTAGGTGGAGGTGATGACCAGCAACCCGAGGACGGCGACCACACCACCGACGATCGAGGCGAGCAGCTTCCAGGAGGCGCCGACGAACCAGAGCACTGCGAGCACGAGGGCGCCCATGATGATGCCGGTGCCGAGGTCGGCCTGCAGCACGACGAGGCCGATCAGGATGCCGGACACCGGTACGAACGGGACGAGCAGGTGGCGTGGGTCAGCGAGCAGCTTGTGCTTGCGGGCGAAG
>JBBRIY010000454.1:0-2010 GCA_038220215.1 Propionibacteriales bacterium | reverse complement strand
CTTCCTTCGGGCGACGGCCGACATGCTGGAGTTCAACTCGGGCGCGGCGCTGATGGTGACCCACACCCCGTGCGACACCGAGAACGGCATGCCCGAGGACCTGGCCAACGCACGGTCGCGGATGGCGGTCGACTCCCGGATCAGCCCGCTGTTCGTCCACGACCCGCGCAAGGGGTCCAGTCTCGCCGAACGCTTCAGCCTCGAGGGCAACCCCGAGCCGGAGGACCTGTGGACGACGACAACCCTGACCTTCCGCGACGATGAGGGACGGGTCCAGCTGCTTGATCTGCCGCTCACCCCGGCCGACTTCGCCATCGGCGAGGCACGCTTCGCCAAGCAGTTCACCTGGCTGGCCGCCTACCAGGAGGCCGCAGCCGTGCCGATCGCCGAGTACGTCGAGCTGCCCGCGCACCAGCGGGCCGGCAGGGTCCCGTTTGTCTACACGACCGACCGCCGGCAGAAGCTGGTGCGGATGGCCTGCTCGCAGACCATCGTCGGCCTCGTCGAAGAGCGTCGCCGGCACTGGCGCACGCTGCAGTTCCTCGCCGGCCAGTCCGAGGCTGCGCTCTCCGTGCAGCACCGTGCCGAGCTGCAGGCCTGGTCGTCGCGCTACGGCGAGGCGATCGATGCCCGTGAGTCGTCACTCGATGCGATTGCCAAGGCGATGGCCGATCTCGCCGTTGCCAGCGGTGCCCCGGCCGGAGGACCGCTCCAGCTCGGACTCGGGTTTGCCGGCGCGACACCGCTGGTCGAGCCTGTCGAAGCCGTCACCACGGCACGTCCCATCTGGCTGGACGTTGACGACCTGCCCAACTGCAACGACTGCGCCACCTGCTACCAGGAACTGCCGCAGCTGTTCGAGAAGGCCACCATCGTCGTCGACGGCGAGCCGCGGACGGTCGGCAGGATGCGTCCCGACGCCCTGGTCGACCTGGAGGTCACGGCAGAGCTGGCCGCCCGGATCCTTCGGGTCAAGGGCACCTGTGACGCGGAGATCATCCAGTGACCGGCACCGACTACACCAACCAGCTCGGGCTCCTGGAACGAAGACTGGTCGCCGACCCGCGCGCGTTCCGGGAGCTGTTCACCGCCGACGGCATGGAGGCCGTCGCCTGGGAGTTCCGGCAGGCGGAGCTCTCCGCGGAGTTCACCACGCAGCTCTGGGCAGCGCTCCAGCAGGACGACGACGCCAGCAGGGTGTTGATGCGCTTCGTGTGGCAGCTGCCGCTGGGCAAGAAGCGCTTGTTCGTGCGAGCCCTCGACGCCCACCTGACCGAGCGGTACCCGATGTTTGCCGGTCTGGCCACCAACTGGCCCGCCGGTAATGCGATCCCGCCCTACATTCGGGGACCGGAGGCGCGCAGCGTTGACTTCGGGCTAGTGAACAAGGGCTTCCTTGGTTACATGGACCTCGGCTACACCCGTCGCGACGTGGAGCTGTTCGTCTGGCTGGAGGCCCTGCGGGACAAGCAATGCGCGGAGGCCCCCTGCGAGCTGGGCGTGCTGCTCGCCGGCCACCGCGAGCCGCAGGGCGGCTGCCCGGTGCAGATCCATATCCCGAAGATGTTCGAACTGATCGGCACCGGACGCTTCCGCGAGGCGCTGGAGATGCTGGAGGACTGCAACCCGCTGCCGAACGTCACGGGACGGGTCTGCCCGCAGGAGTTGCAGTGCCAGGGCATGTGCATCCACAAGCAGTCGATGACCATCGGCCAGCTGGAATGGTTCCTGCCCGAATGGGACAAGCTGGCACGCCCCGAGGCCGCCGCCACCCGGTTCGCCGGCGTGCCCGACCCGTGGCGGCTTGCCACACGTCCCCCGATCGCGATCGTCGGCTCCGGTCCGTCCGGGCTGATCACCGCCTACCTGCTTGCGGCGGAAGGCTTCCCGGTCACCGTCTTCGAGGCCTTCCATGAGCTCGGTGGCGTGCTGCGCTACGGCATTCCCGAGTTCCGGCTGCCCAACGAGCTGATCGACGACGTCGTCGCGAAGATCCGCGGCCTCGGCGGC
>JBBRIY010000453.1:0-2021 GCA_038220215.1 Propionibacteriales bacterium | reverse complement strand
GCAAGGCCGGTCGCGACGAGCTGCTGGCGTCCATGACCGGCGAGGTCGCCCAGTTGGTCCTTGCCCACAACTTCGACCAGAACCTCGCCCTCGCCAACTCGATGTACCGCCGGGTGACGCTCGCCGGGCAGCACGAGGCGTGGATGCGGACGCTTGAGGCCGAGGGCCTGCTGGATCGTGGGCTCGAGTACCTCCCCTCCAGCGAGGAGATGAGCTCCCGGATCGCCGCGGGTGAGGGACTCACCCGTCCCGAGCTCGCCGTGTTGCTGTCGTACACGAAGATCGCGCTCAGCCGGTGGGTGCTGGCCTCGGACCTGCCCGACGACCGGTATCTGGCCGACCGCCTCGTGCAGTACTTCCCGCAACCGTTGCGCGAGCAGTTTGCCGACGCCATGCGTGGGCATCGCCTGGCGCGGCAAATCATCACGACGGTGGCGGTGAACCGCTTCGTCAACAGCCAGGGCATCACCGCCTACCACCGGCTCTCGACCGAGACCGGGGCCGGCGTCGCCGACATCGTCCGTGCCCAGTTGGCGTCCCGCGCCATCTTCGCCGTCGGTCTCGACGAGGTGCGGCTGCGCCGCCAGCCCGACATCAGTGCCGCCGACGCCACCGAACTGCGGGTGACGCTGCGCCGGATGGTGGAGCGTGCCACCCGGTGGCTCCTGCGCCGACAGCGTGGCCCGCTGGACGTGGCCGCGGCCGTCGCCGCCTACGGACCGGGCATTGCCACGCTGCGTCCGGAGCTGGACGCCCTGCTCACCGGAGAGCCGGGGCGGGACGCCGCGCAGGCCGCCAGCCGCTGGCAGGAGGCTGGATTGTCGGCGGAGCTGGCCGGAAACATGGCCACGGCCGGTGAGGCGCACACCTTGCTGAGCGTCGTCCAGGTGGCGCAGCGCCTCCACCTCGACCCGCGCCGGGTCGCAGAGGTGCACTACCGGGTCGCCGACGCCCTCGCGATCGACCTGCTCGACGCCGGGGTGGACGTCCTGCCCCGTCAGGTGCGCTGGGACGCCATGGCCCGCGCCGCCCTGCGGGACGAGCTCCTGGCTGCCCACGCCGACCTCACGGCGGAAGTGCTGGGGTCTGCCGACCCGACAGCAGCGCCGGCAGACGTGGTAGCCACCTGGATTGCCGCCGAGCCGACGGTCGCGAGCCGGATCGCGACCATCACCCAGCTGGCCGACGGCACCCCCGACGTCGCCCGGATGAACGTCGGCCTCAGCCAGGTGCGGGGGATGCTCGGCTCCTCCTGAGCCCACCGTCTTCCCGGGAGTGGTCCGAGGGGCAGGGCAGGATAGGGGCATGCGCATCGATTTGCACTCGCACAGCTCCGTCTCCGACGGCACGGACAGCCCAGCCGAACTGGTGGCCGCCGCTGCTGTCGCCGGACTGGATGTGGTGGCCCTGTGCGACCACGACACCTTCGACGGGCTGGACGAGGCGGTCGCCGCCGGGCCGGGCGCCGGCGTGCGGGTGCTGCGGGGCCTGGAGATGTCCGCCCAGCACCAGTGGGACTCGGTGCACGTGCTCGGCTACGGGTGCCGGGCCGACGACCCTGCGCTCGGCTCCGAGCTGGAGCGGCTCCGCGAGGGAAGGGGCGGCAGGGTGCCGGCGATGCTGGCCAACCTCGCTCGTTACGGCATGCCGGTGCCTGCGGAGGTACTCGCACGTCAGGTGGGGGCGAGCCCGTCGGTCGGACGGCCGCACATCGCCGACGCGATGGTCGAGCTCGGCTACGTCGCCGACCGCACCGAGGCGTTCAACACCTGGCTCGCCGACGACCGTCCGATCTTCGTCGGACGGTACGCCACCCCGCTGCGGAAGGCGCTCGACCTCATCCAGGGAGCCGGGGGAGTCGCAGTGATCGCGCACCCGTGGGGACGGGGCAGGCGCGAACAGGTGCCGGCGAGCCTGCTCGAGGGCTTCGCCGACGCCGGACGCCTGGACGGTATCGAGGTCGACCATCAGGACCACGACGAGGCCACGCGCGCCGACCTGCGGGCGCTGGCCAGCCGGCT
>JBBRIY010000452.1:0-2026 GCA_038220215.1 Propionibacteriales bacterium | reverse complement strand
GGGAGCGCCCACTGTCGCCGGGCTGATGAGGTAGCTGGTCTCGGCGTTCTGGATGGCGCTGATCGCGTCGCGGACGGCGCGCAGTCCCACCTTCTCCCGGCGCTTCATCAGGCGCACGAGGTCTTCACGCAGATAGGTCATCAGGTCCATGGTTTTCCTCCTCTTCCTTCCGGATTCGAAGGTAGAGGTTCACGTGACGTGAAGGTCAAGCAGCCTGCGTGCGACCCCGGCGACGGTCGGGTCGTCGAGGGCCTCCTCAACGGCCGGGCGAGCCTCGGGCCCCAGCTCTCCGAGCGCGAGCAGCGCAGCCAGGCGGACCTCCCTGTCGTCATCGGCAAGGGCGGCAGCGAGGCGGGGAATGGCGGCGGCACTCCCCAGGCGTCCCAGGGCTTCCGCGGCCTGGGCACGGGTCTCCGCACCGCCGGTGGCCAGGCGATCGGCCACCGCAGCGACGGCCTGCTCGCCGAACCCGGCCAGCGTCTCGATCAGGTCGAGCGGTTTCACCAGCGGTGAGCCGAGCAGGTCGGCGAGCGCCGGGATCGTGTCGGGTGCACCGAGCCGGCCGAGCGCGTTGACCGCGGCATTCACGACCTGCCGGTCGGGGTCATCGAGGGTGGTCGCGATGGCGGCCGCCGTCGACGGGTCGCGCACCTTGCCGAGCAGTCGCACCATCAGGGCGCGGACGCGTGCCTCCGGCGAGGCGAGGAGCCTGATGGCGGCAGCGGCGGCGTCCGGTTGCCGGGCGAGCGCCCAGACCAGCACCTCCTGCACAGCCGGGTCCAGCTCTGCGGTCAGGGCGGGCAGGAGCTCCGCCGTGCTCCTGCCGGGCGACTGCAGCGCTGCCCGTAACCGGACGATCGGATCCGGATGGGCGAGCGCCTGCGTGAGCGAGATCGCCTCGAGCACGTCCTCCCAGCTGCGTTCCTCCGCTCCGGCGAGCTGGCGCAGCCGTTCGACCAGCCTGCCCTCGGCCTCGATGCGGTCCTCCAGGTGGGCGAGGTGGGAGCGAAGGGTTGCCGCGGCGTTCATCGCTGGATCCGCCAGCGCGCCTGCCACCTCCGGCAGGCTGAGGCCGAGCGCCTTCAGGCTCTGGATCTGGAGCAACCGCAGGAGATCGGCCTCGTCGTAGAGCCGGTAGTCGCCCCAGCTCCGACCGGAGGGCACCAGCAGGCCCAGCTCGTCGTAGTGGCGCAGCGTCCGCCGGGTCAGCCCGGTGCGCTCGGCCACCTCCCCGATCCGCCACGTCCGGCTCATGAGCCTGAGCTTACGGCGAGTCCCCAGACCGGGTTGGGGACGGTTCCAAACTCGGTCCACCTCACCCGGACCAAGATGGGGACGGTTCCAAACTCGGTCCAACTCTCACGTAACGAGAGGGTGGACCGAGTTTGGAACCGTCCCCAATCTGGTCCGGGATCGGTGGGGAGCCTTCCCGACTATGCGGTGTCCACCTCGTCGGTGATGGCCGCTGCGAACTGGGTCTGGTAGAGCCGGAAGTAGTGGCCCTTCGCAGCGATCAGGGAGTCGTGGGTGCCCTGCTCGACGATGGCGCCGTCCTCCATCACCAGGATCACGTCGGCGTCCCGGATGGTGGAGAGCCGGTGGGCGATCACGAAACTGGTGCGATCGGTGCGCAGCCTCTTCATGGCCCGCTGCACCAGCAACTCCGTGCGGGTGTCCACCGACGACGTCGCCTCGTCGAGGATCAGCAGGGACGGGTCGGAGAGGAACGCCCTGGCGATCGTGATGAGCTGCTTCTCACCGGCGCTGACCGTGGTGCCCTCGTCGTCGATCACCGTGTCGTAGCCGTCCGGCAGCGAGTGCACGAAGCGGTCGACGTAGGTCGCCTTGGCCGCCGCCATGATCTGCTCCTCGGTGGCGTCGAGGTTGCCGTAGGCGATGTTCTCGCGAATCGTCCCGCTGAACAGCCACGTGTCCTGCAGCACCATGCCCATGTTCGAGCGCAGCTGCTGGCGCGGCATCTCGGCGATGTCCTCGCCGTCGATGGCGATGCGACCGCCGTCGAGCT
>JBBRIY010000451.1:0-2089 GCA_038220215.1 Propionibacteriales bacterium | reverse complement strand
CCTCGGCCGGGCGTGCTGCACACCGACTCGGTGCTCGACCTGCTCTCTGGCATGGTGCACTCCGGCGGTAAGCGCTTCCGGCCGCGGATGGCCCACTGGGGCTGGGTGGCCGCGGGCGGCACGAGCGACCTGCGCGGCTATGCCGACCTCGTGCGGGTCGGGGCTGCCCTGGAGCTTTTGCACGTCTTCGCGCTGATCCACGACGACGTGATGGACGCTTCAGAGACCCGCCGCGGGCAGCCGTCCGTCCATGCGAGCGCGCGGCGTCAGCACGTCCGCCTGAACGGTCTGGGTGACGCGCAACGCTACGGGGAGAACATCGCGATCCTCGCCGGCGATCTCGCCCACAGCGAGGCCGGACTCCTGGTTGCCGGGCTACCGCGACCGATGCAGGATTTGTGGCGGACGCTCGCCATCGAGCTGATGATGGGCCAGGGCCGCGATCTCGTCGGAGCTGCCAACGGGCGCCGCGATCTTGAGCACGCCCGGGAGGTGGCCCGCGCCAAGTCGGGCGCCTACACCGTCTGGCGACCGCTGCAGCTGGGGGCGGCAGCCGCGGGTGCCGGTTCGCGGACGCTCGGAGCCCTCGAACGATACGGCGTCGCGGTGGGGGAGGCGTTCGCCCTTCGCGACGACATCCTCGGCGTGATCGGTGACCCGGTGGCTACCGGGAAGCCCGTCGGTGATGATCTGATCGCCGGCAAGCCGACCGTCCTGCTCGCCCTCGCCACGGAGCGGTTCTCGCCGCGCTGGCGTCGGGCGCTGCAGCGGGCGGGCAGCGGGCGGGTCAACAGCAGCGATATCGCAGCACTCCAGGCGGAGCTGGTTCGCTCCGACGTGATCGGGGACGTGGAAGCGATGATCTCCGCCGCTGTCGCGACGGCCTTCCTGGCCCTTGACGACCCGGCGATCGATCGCTCGGCGGCCATCGGACTGGAAGCACTTGCCCGCCGCGTCGCCTGGCGGACCACGTGAGCCGCGTCATCGTTGTGGGCGCAGGCCTTGCCGGGCTGTCCGCAGCGAGTCGACTGGTTGCCGACGGTCACGACGTCACAGTGATCGAGCGTGGCGCCGAGCCCGGTGGTCGCAACGGTACGGAGCGGGCCGACGGCTTCACCTTCGACACCGGCCCGACGGTCTTCACGATGCCCCACCTGCTCGACCGCGCCTTCGCGCGCCTGGGACATGACCGCGCAACGGAGGTGCCGATGAAGCGGCTCGATCCGGCCTACCGCGCGGTCTACCCCGACGGCACCCAACTGCTGGTCCGCGCGGAGGTTGCCGACCAGGTCGAGGAGATCCGCACCCGCGGCCTCGCCCGTGACGCCGCCGCCTACCCGGGTTTCGTCGACTGGCTGGAGCAGCTCTACGAGCTCGAGATGCCGAACTTCATCGAGAAGAACTTCGACTCCGTCCTCGACCTGATGGCGAACCCCGCAGCCGCGGCCAAGCTGGTTCGCCTGGGCGGTTTCGGCAGCCTGCAGAAGGCCGTCAGTAACCGGTTCGTCGACTCCCGGCTGGTGCGGCTGTTCACCTTCCAGTCGATGTACGCCGGCCTCGCGCCGTCCGAAGCGCTGGCGATCTACGCCGTGATCACCTACATGGACTGCGTCTCCGGTGTCTGGTTCCCCGAGGGCGGCATGCACGCCGTGCCACGGGCGCTGGCCAGGGCCCTGTGCGAGTCGGGCGCCGACCTGCGCTTCGGGACCTCCGTCGGCGCGATCCTGCGCGACTCGTCCGGACGGGTGGCCGGCGTGAGCGCCGGCGGCGAGCAGGTGTCGGCTGATGCCGTGGTGATCACCCTCGACCTGCCGACGGCCTACACCGAACTGCTTCCCGACCTGCGCCCGCCCCGTGTCCTCGACCGCGCGGCCTGGTCGCCGTCCGCCCTGGTCTGGCACGTGGGAGTCCGTGGGGTCCCGAAGCCCGGCGTCGCGCACCACAACATCCACTTCGCCGACGCCTGGAGCGAGTCGTTCGACCAGCTGATCAAGCGCAGGGAACTGATGAGCGACCCCTCGCGGCTGGTGACCATCCCGAGCCTCGACGCCCCGAACATGGCACCGGACGGGCACAGCGTCCTGTTCGT
>JBBRIY010000450.1:0-2113 GCA_038220215.1 Propionibacteriales bacterium | reverse complement strand
CGGCCACGAAGGTGTCGTTCTCAAGGCGCTGGACGCTGGCTACGCCGCCGGACGGCGCGGCGCGTCGTGGGTGAAGGTGAAGCCGGTACACACCCTCGACCTCGTGGTGCTGGCGGTCGAGTGGGGCAGCGGACGGCGACGCGGCTGGCTGTCGAACATCCACCTCGGCGCCCGCAGCGACGACGGTGGTTTCGTCATGCTCGGCAAGACCTTCAAGGGCATGACCGACCAGATGCTCGCCTGGCAGACCGAGCGTTTCCTCGAACTGGAGACGCGTCGGGAGGGCCACGTGGTGTTCGTCCGGCCAGAGCAGGTGGTCGAGATCGCCTTCGACGGATTGCAACGTTCCACCCGGTATCCCGGCGGGGTCGCGCTGCGGTTCGCGCGCGTCCTGCGCTATCGCGAGGACAAGGCCGCCTCCGATGCCGACACTCTGGCCACGGTGCGTGCTCTGGCCGGTTAGTGTGCGGCCATGCAGATCTCCCCGTGGTGGCGACGCCTGTGCCTGCTCATCGCCGCCACCCTGCTGACCACCGGCTGCACGTTCCTCGCCATCAACGACGACACTGACCTGCCCGAGACCCGGGTGCTGTTCATCGGCAACAGCTTCACCTTCTTCAACCTCGGCGTCGACCAGATCCTGCACGGCCTCGCGCCGCGCACGACCGTCGGGCTGGAGGCGGTCGGAGGGGCCACCCTGAAGGACCACCTCGCGAACACGCAGACCATGGACAAGGTGCGGCAGGGCGACTGGACGTACGTGGTGATCCAGGAGCAGAGCCAGGTCCCGGTGATCGCCCACGGCCAGTACGTCTCCAACCTGCGAAAGCTCGTTGCCGCGGTGCGCGAGGGCGGCGCGGTTCCGCTGCTACTGATGACCTGGGCGCGTCCGGACGACCCGCGCATCTCGACGAAGTCCATGAATGCTGCCGTCCGCTCGGCCGGCAAGGATGTCAAGGCTGCGGTGATTCCTGCCGGTGTGGCGTTCGGCGCCTCGCTCGCCTCGCACAACGGCATCGTCCTCACCCAGCACGACGGCCACCCGACGCCGGAGGGCACCTACCTGGCCGGCTGCGTGGTCTACGCAGCGATCTTCGGCACGAGCCCGGAGGGCAACACCTTCCTCGGCGGTGTGGACGCCGGCTTCGCCCCGGTGCTGCAGGCGGCCGCAGAGAGGGCCGTCCGCGGCAGCTGAGCGCTTCGGGCCCCGCCTACATTGGGCGCGTGGGAAAGGGCTACCTCGAACCGGAGTTCCAGCGCGACACCAACTACATCCCTGACCGGATCACCCGGGACGGCCGCGACGGCTGGCCGGTGCAGCCCGGCCGCTACCGCCTGGTCGCTGCGCGGGCGTGTCCGTGGGCGAGCCGCGCGATCATCGTCCACCGGCTGCTGGGGCTGGAGGACGCCATCAGCCTCGGCCTGTGCGGACCCACCCACGACGAACGGTCCTGGACTTTCGACCTCGACCCTGGCGGCGTCGACCCGGTACTCGGCATCGAGCGGCTGCAGCAGGCCTATTTTGCGCGCTTCCCCGACTATCCGAAGGGGATCACCGTCCCGGCCGTCATCGACATCCCCAGCGGCGCGGTGGTCACCAACGACTTTCCGTCCATCACCATCGACTTCGAGCTGGAGTGGACCGACTTCCACCGTCCCGGCGCCCCCCAGCTCTATCCCGAGGACCTCCGCCCGGAGATCGACGAGGTGAACTCCTGGGTCTACAGCGAGGTGAACAACGGCGTCTACCGCTGCGGTTTCGCGTCGCGGCAGGACTCCTACGACGCCGCGTACGACCGCCTTTTCGCAGCCCTCGACCGGCTGGAGGAGCGCCTGGCCAACCAGCGTTACCTGGTGGGCGACACCATCACCGAGGCAGACGTGCGCCTGTTCACCACCCTGGTCCGGTTCGACCCGGTCTACCACGGACACTTCAAGTGCAACCGCAACAAGCTGGTCGAGCTGCCGGCCCTGTGGGGCTATGCACGCGACCTGTTCCAGACGCCTGGCTTCGGCGACACCGTCGACTTCGAGCAGATCAAACGGCACTACTACATGGTCCAGGACGACATCAACCCCACCGGGGTGGTGCCGAAGGGTCCCGACCTGTCCG
>JBBRIY010000449.1:0-2124 GCA_038220215.1 Propionibacteriales bacterium | reverse complement strand
ACGGTGTTGGTCAACGTGCCGATGCCACTGATGGTCACGCTGATGCGGTCGCCCGGCACCATCCGTCCCACGCCGGCCGGGGTGCCTGTGAGCACGACGTCGCCGGGCAGCAGAGTGGTGAAGGAGCTGATGTAGCTGATCAGTTCCGGGATGCCGCGCACCATCTGGTTGGTGCTGGCCGCCTGCACGGGTTCGTCGTTGAGGCTGGTCAGCAGGTCGAGCCGACCGGCCTCCTCGACGCTGATGTGGGTGGCGATCCAGGGTCCCAGTGGGCAGAAGCTGTCAAAGCCCTTCGCTCGCGTCCACTGCCCGTCGCTGGCCTGCAGGTCACGGCAGGTGACGTCGTTGGCGATGGTGTACCCGAACACGACGTCGGTGACGCGCTCCGGCGGAACCCGACGGCAGATCCGTCCGATGACCACCGCAAGTTCGCCCTCGTAGTGCAGGTTCTCGGTCTCCGGCGGGTGCACGATCGGCTCGAACGGGCCGATGACGGCGGTATTCGGCTTGAAGAACAGCAGCGGGTTCGCCGGCACCTCGTTCCCCAGTTCCGCGGCATGCTCGGCGTAGTTGCGCCCGACTCCGATGATCTTGCTGCGCGGGATCACCGGCGAGACCAGGCGGACATCGGCCAGGGGCAGCCGCTCCCCCGTGTAGTGGACGGGGCCGGCCAGCGGATCCCCGGAGACCACGGCGATCGTGTCGGGGTTCGGACCCTGGTCCTCGGCCAGCTCGACGACCCCGTACGTGGGATCGCCCTGGGCGACGAATCGTGCAATGCGCATGGCGGTCAGCTTACGGGCACCGCTGTGACGGCCCGGTGTCAGGCCACCACATTGAGCAGCGGCTCTCCCGCGGCATATCGGGCCAGCTGGCCGCGCACCATCTGTTCCATCCGCGGCCAGAACGCGCTGCTCTGGCCACCGACGTGGGGGCTGATCAGGACGCCGGGCGTCCGCCAGAGGGCATGGTCGCCCGGCAGCGGTTCCGGATCGGTCACGTCGAGCGCTGCCCGGATCCGTCCGGTGCTGGTTGCCGCCACCAGGGCATCGGTGTCGACGACCTTGCCACGGGCGACGTTGACCAGCAGCGCGCCCTCGGGCAGCAGCGCGAGTTCCGCAGCCCCGATCAGGTGCTCGGTTGACGGGGTCAGCGGGGTGATCACGAACACCACCTCGGCCTGCGGCAGCAGGGCGTGAAGGTTCTCGATGGGCTCAACCGGCACGTCCCCGCTCCGCGCGCGCCGGGCGACCCGGGTGACCGAGCCCGGCTCGAAGCCGGCAAGGCGCTGCTCGATCGCCGCACCGATGCGTCCGTAGCCGATGATCAGAATGTGCCTGTCGGCCAGGGAGTTCGTGAAGTCATTGCCCCAGGTACCCGACGGCATGTTGCGGGCATAGACGTCCAGGTGCCGGTTACTGGCGAGGGCGAGCGCAACGGCGAGCTCAGCGGTGCTGGCGTCGTGCACGCCAGCGGCGTTGCACAGCTGGACGCCTTCGGGCAGGAAGGGCAGGTAGTTGTCGTAACCCGCGCTGAGGAGCTGGACAGCTTTCAGGCTCGTCATCTCCCCCACTCGCGCCATCACGGGTCCGGGCGGGAACATGTAGGGGGCCACGAGCAGCTCGACCTCCGCGATCGAATCCGGCCATTCGCCGTCGGCGCGGAAACAGTCCACCTCGAGGCCTTCGGGAAAGGGACCGAGCGCTGCGTGCGCCTCAGCGAAGTCGGGGTAGGGCAGCCAGATGCATCGAGCCATGTCCCTACCCTAGGGTGCGAGGCATGAGCACGTTCGACGCGGTGGAGCTGATCCGGACCAAACGGGACGGGGGTCGGCTCGGCGACGAGGCCATCGACTGGCTGATCCGGGCCTACACCGACGGTGTGGTGACCGACGAGCAGATGTCGGCGATGGCGATGGCGATCTTCTTCCGCGGCCTCGACGGCACGGAGCTCACCCGCTGGACCAACGCCATGATTGACACCGGCGAGCGCATGAACTTCTCCAGCCTGAGTCGTCCGACCGTCGACAAGCACTCCACGGGCGGCGTCGGGGACAAGATCACGCTGCCGCTGGCGCCGCTGGTCGCCGCCTGTGGCGCAGCCGTCCCGCAGCTGTCCGGACGG
>JBBRIY010000448.1:0-2132 GCA_038220215.1 Propionibacteriales bacterium | reverse complement strand
CGCGCTCGACCGTCTGGCACTGGTTCCCGATCCGGCCGAGCAGTGGCTGTCGACCACGGCTGCCCTGCTCGAGGCCGTGCCGATCGTGGCCGTCCGGCCTCACGGCAGGGTCAGTGAGGGGGACGCGGCCAAGTTGATGTCGCGTCTGCGCGACCGGGAGGCGGTGTTGCTGGTCGACGGGTCGTGGCCACGCGCCGAGGCGACGCTGTCGGTGAGCGAGCGACGCTGGTCGGGGGTCGGGGCGGGCTTCGGCTATCTCGCCAGCCGTGAGGTCACCGTGACCGTGACGTCGCGCCGCTCGCCGCTGCGCCGAAGCGTCCGCCTTGTCCTGCCGACTCCTGACGGCCGGCTGAGGGCTGCGGCCGTTGCCGTCGCCACCCAGCCGGCTACCAGCCTGAGGGCGGTCGGCTGATGGTCCACCCTGCTGACGGGGCGGGCGACCGCTGCCTGGTGCTGTGGTTCCCCGGCTGGCCGGTCACTGCCTGGGCGCTCTCCGAGGGCGGGGACGCGGCGCGGCCGGTGGCCGTGGTGTCGGCCAACCGCATCATCGCCTGCTCGCCCGAGGCTGCAGCCGACGGGGTCGCGGCCGGCCAGCGGCGGCGGGAGGCGCAGTCGCGGTGCCCGACCCTCCTGGTTCTCCGTGACGACGAGGCACGCGACAGCCGCGAGTTCGCCCAGGTTGTGGAGTGCGTTGAGCGGTTGGCCCCCGGCGTCCAGGTGGTGCGCCCAGGAGTCTGTGCGCTGCGGGCACGCGGCCTGTCCGGCTACGTCGGCAGTGAGGCGGAGTCGGCCGAGGTCCTGCTCGAAGCCGTCGTGGTGGCACTCGGTCCGACCTCGGGACGGGTGGGCGTCGCCGACGGCCTGTTCACCGCACTGCAGGCGGCCTATGCGGCGAATCCGGTGGGCATCGTGCCCGCGGGGACGTCGGCAGCATTCCTCGCACCGCTCCCGGTATCACGGCTCGGGGACGAAGCGTTGTCCACCCTGCTGCCACGCCTGGGCGTGCACACCCTCGGTGCGTTCGCCGCCCTGGAACCCGGGGCCGTCCGTGACCGCTTCGGACAGCAGGGCCTGCGGCTCCACACCCTTGCCGGCGGGCGGGACCCCCGCGTCGTCGAACCGCGCGTGCCGCCGCCCGAGCTGACCAGACAGCTGGACTTCGAGCCGCCGCTGTCGCTGGTTGACCAGGTCGCGTTCACCTCGCGCACGATGGTGGAGGAGTTCATCGCAGGGCTGACCGCAGCCGGACTGGCCTGCACCGAGTTGCGGATCGAGCTGACGGGTGAACTCGACGAGCTCGTCGCACGGACCTGGCTCACTCCCGGGATCTTCGAACCTGCTGCGGTCATCGACCGTATCCGCTGGCAGCTGCAGGCAGCGGCCGGTGACCAGCTGGGCAGTGGCATCGTCAGCCTGCGCCTGGAGCCGGTGGCTGTGGACGCTCTGGTCAACCACGTCCCGGGGTTGTTCGGTTCGGGCACGGACGAACGCGTCCACCACGTGCTGTCGCGCGTCCAGGCCATGTTGGGCCACGAGGGCGTGCTCACCCCCCGGCTCGGCGGCGGGCGTTGGCTGGCCGAGCGCCAGGTGATGGTCCCCTGGGGCGACCGCCCGGTCGTGGTCACTCCCGCCGAACGCCCCTGGCCGGGACGGGTGCCCGACCCGCAGCCGGCCGCGGTGTTCGCCCAGCCACGACCGGTCCAGCTGCAGGCCGAGGACGGTGAGGCGGTGCGGCTGGACGACCGCGGCCAGCTCTGTGGGCTGCCCAGCGTCCTGCACGTCGGGGACCAGCAGCTCCCGGTTGCGGCCTGGGCGGGGCCGTGGGCCATCGACGAACGGGCCTGGGACCCGGCGCGCCACCGCAGCGCCAGCCGCTTCCAGGTGGTCGACAAGACGGGGACGGCCTGGCTGCTGGTCCTGCAGGCCGGACGCTGGTGGGCGGAAGCCCGGTACGACTGATGGGTTTCGACAACCCCCCGATGACATGGCGTGACCTCGAACGCACCCTGAGTACGCCAGAGGGCAAGCCGTTCCCTGCCCGGGACGTCCCGGTGTCGTGGCGGCGCCATCCCTACGTGGCTCACACGATCGACCGTCCCGAGGACGTGGTGCCGTACGCGGAGTTGCATGCA
>JBBRIY010000447.1:0-2188 GCA_038220215.1 Propionibacteriales bacterium | reverse complement strand
GCTTGAGCAGCAGGGCGTGGGTGATGCCGCGCGGGATCTCCTCGACGTGGTGGGTCACCAGCACGGTCGCAGGGGCGTAGGGGTCGCTGCAGATGTCGGAGAGGGTCGTGACGAGGGACTCACGGCCGGTGAGGTCGAGCCTGGCGGCCGGCTTGTCGAGCAACAGCAGTTCGGGGTCGGTCATCAGCGCCCTGGCGATCTGCACACGCTTGCGTTCACCCTCGCTGAGGGTGCCGAAGGTGCGATTGCCCAGATGGTCGACCTGCAATTGCTGCATGAGCAGCCGGGCACGGTCATGATCAAGGTCGTCGTAGTCCTCGCGCCAGCGGCCCATCACCGCATAGGCGGCAGAGACGACGACGTCGGAGACGCGCTCGGACCTGGGGATCCGGTCGGCCAGCGCGGCAGAGGTCACGCCGATCCGCGGACGCAGTTCGAACACATCCACCGCACCAAGGGTCTCCCCGAGGATGGTCGCCGTGCCCTTGGACGGGTGCCAGTGGGCGCCGAGGATCTGCAGGAGGGTGGTCTTGCCAGCCCCGTTGGGCCCGATCACCACCCAGCGCTCGTCTTCGGCCACCGTCCAGTTGACGTCGGCCAGAAGGGTGGCTCCGGACCTGATGATCGAGACACCCTCGAGTTGGACAACGCTCATGCAGCCAACCTACCGACCCCTACGCCCCCGTGGAGTGCAGCCCGCCGTCGACGTGGAGCATTTCGCCCGTCGTGGAGGGGAACCAGTCACTCAACAACGCCACGACGGCCTTCGCCGTCGGCGTCAGGTCCTTGGAGTCCCAGCCGAGCGGCGCGCGGCCACCCCAGATGTTGTTGAACTCCTCCGAGCCGGGAATCGCCTTCTTCGCGATGGTCTCCAGCGGACCGGCCGCGACGAGGTTGACGCGGACGCCATCCGGGCCGAGATAGCGGGCAAGGTAGCGCGATGCGCTTTCCAGCGCTGCCTTGGAAACGCCCATCCAGTCGTAGATCGGCCACGAGATGGTGGCGTCGAAGGTCAGGCCGACGACGGACGCGGTCGGCGCGAACAGCGGCTTGCAGGCCATCGTGAGGCTGACCAGCGAATACGCGGACACCTCCATCGAAGTGCTCACGTCGCTGAAGGGCGTGGAGAGGAACTTGCCACCGAGAGCCGTCTCCGGGTTGGCGAAGGCGATGGAATGCACCAGGCCGTCGAGGTGGTCGAAGTGCGCACCGAGCCGATCGGCGAGTGTTGCGAGGTGGCCGTCGTCGGAGACGTCCAGCTCGAGCAGGGGCGGAACCGGGTCGAGCCGCCGCAGGACACGCTCGGTGAGGCTCATCGCCCTGCCGAAGTTCGAGACGACGACGTTGGCGCCCTCGGCCTGCGCGAGTTCGACCACCCGATAGCCGATGGACGTGTTCATCGTCACGCCCGCGACCAGGATGTTCTTGCCTTCAAGGATTCCCATGTCGCGCCTCTCAGTGACCCATGCCGAGGCCACCGTCGACCGGGATGACGGCGCCGCTGATGAAACCAGCTTCCTCTGAAGCCAGGAAGGCCACCGCTGCGGCCACCTCTTCTGGCTTGCCGAGGCGATTGGCCGGGATGGCCGCGAGGTAGCGGGCGATCACGTCTTCGCCGAGGACGGCCGTCATGTCGGTCTCGATGAACCCGGGAGCGACAACATTGGCCGTCACGCCGCGGGAGCCGATCTCACGGGTGAGGGATCGCGCCACGCCGACCAGCGCCGCCTTGGACGCGGAGTAGTTCACCTGGCCGGGCGAGCCGTACAGGCCGACGACAGAGCCGGTGAAGACGATGCGGCCCCAGCGACCCCGGATCATGCTCTTGGTTGCCCGCTTCGCGCAGCGGAAGGCGCCGGTCAGGTTGACGTTGATGACCGCGTCCCATTCGGCGTCACCCATGCGCAGGATGAGCGTGTCCTTGGTGATGCCGGCGTTCGCGACGAGGATCTCGACGGGGCCGTTGGCCTCCTCCGCTGCGGCGAACGCAGAGTCCACCTGTGCACCGTCGGTCACGTTGCAGGCGAAGCCGAGGGCGCCCTCGGGGGGCTCGCCGCCCATGTCGAGGCTGGCCACCTTGTGGCCCCCGGCGAGGAACCGCTCCACGATGGCCCGGCCGATCCCCCGGTTCCCACCGGTCACGATCACGCTGCGGGCGGCTGGGTTTGTTGAGATTTCAGTCACGGCG
>JBBRIY010000446.1:0-2197 GCA_038220215.1 Propionibacteriales bacterium | reverse complement strand
GCGGGAGGCCCGCCACGTCGCCTCGTCGAGGCCCGCCGCCTCGGCCCGCAAGTCCAGCACCGATGCCCGGTAGCGGTCCGGCTCCGCCGCGAGAATGGCGAGGTCCGCGTCGCTCACGCGAGCACCGGCCGCGTCCCCCGGCGCAGGCCTGTGGTCGATGGTGACCAGGACAAGGCGGACGACCTCGGCGACCTCCGTTGCGTCCACCCCGACCATCGGGAGTTCGTGCTCGGCGAGCGCCGCCGACAGCTGTTCATCGTGGCCGGGTGAACTGGTGTGCACGGCGTCGTGGAACCACAGGGCGATCTCCTCCGACCGACTGGCCGGACCGAGCAGGTCGAGGGCAGCCAGCGCGTCCGCCAGGTGCGCCAGGTCGTGATAGCGCCGGTGCGGCTCGCTCCAGCGCGCCACCAGCTCTGCGCCGAGCTGGGGCCTGCCGGGCAGCAACGATTCCCACCGCTGGCGCAGTGCCGAGGTCACCACAGCCCGATCAGCCACCACGCCAGGCCCGCGCAGGCCGCGGCGAAGAGGACGCTGGTGAAGGTGCCAATGATGAAACGCTCCGCCGCGCCGGAGTTGGTGGCCTTGAGCTCCGGATAACGGGCGAGTGCCTTGATGGCGAGGACGACGGCGATGCCCTCGCCGAAACCGGCAAGGATCGTCGCGAACACCGCGAGTCGCTCGAGCATGCCGATCCAGCGGCCCCCGCGCAGGGTTGACGCAGCCGCCCGGATGCCGGGGGCATCGGACGGGTCAGCGGTCACCGCCTCCTCGCCGGTTGTCGTGGGAGGACGCGGGGGATCGGCGCGGCTGAACACGGCGGTCACCACCGGGCTGCCGGCGAGGGTCGCGACGATGGCGAGCACCACCACCAGTACGGCCTTGAGGGCGATCGCGAGGCTCACGGCGCCACCGCCAGTTCCTGCACCCTGCCCAGCAGCCGGGCAGCCAGGCGGGAGCCACGATCGACCTCGATGCGGGACGCCCGGGAGAGGCGCTGGCTGACGGCGGAAGGTGAGACGCCCAGGCGTTCGGCGGCGCGGGCGTTGGTGAGTCCCCTGTCGAGCAGGTCCATCAGCTCCCATCCTTCCTCGCTGCGTCGTGCGAGCACCGTGCGCAGCAGCCAGAGCGCGGCCTCGGCATCCTCAACGGCGTCGCTGACCTCACCATAGGTGGCGCCACTGACGCCGGGCGCAACGGTGAGCGCGAGTCCCGCTGGGGCGCCACGTGCGTTGTCGATGGCTGCGCGGGCCGCGAGGTAAGCCGGTCCACGCGCAGCCCGGGTGGACGCCGGCATCGGCGAATCCACTGTCCCTGCGCCCAGGCCGATCCGCCAGCCACCGAGGCGGGTGAGGCGGGTGACTGCCGTCACGAGGGCGCGTGGATCGTCCAGCAGCCCCTGGATCTCGTCGCCCGCTGTCCGCTCGAAGGGCAGAGTGGTGTCAAGGTCGGCGAGCGCGGCGAGGGCGGCCGGTACCCGGTCGTCAGCGGTGCGGCTGCCCACTTGGTCTGCCATGAGCACGAAGCTTAAGGATGATGGCTTCATACTCCATAAGTTAAGTCATCAGACTGCACACGTCAATACGTCGGGAATCTCGACAGCCGAGCGGGGCCTCACAGCCCGAGCGTCAGCGCCGCGGGCAGCAGCAGCACCATCCCGGTCAACCAGGTGACGTGCGTGACGATCGGGGCGAGGACGCCGCCAGTCACACGGCGCTGGAGTCCAACGACGGCCCCGAGGACAGCCGCGCCGACGGCAAGTGTGGGGATGCCGGTCGAGACCATGGTGAGCGCGAAGACGAAGGTCGTGATGAGGACGGCGTGCGGGCCGCCGGTTGCCGCGTAGAGGCCGCCACGGAAGAAGAGTTCCGCTGCGACGGCGTTGAGGAAGAGCAGGCCTACGAAGACGGGCAGTATGCCCACGCTGGCATGTTCGAGAAGGGCGAGCAGCGGGTCGCGCAAGGCGGGGATGGCGGAGATGACCACGGCGCCGGCGAGGAACAGCCCGACCAGCAGTAGTCCGAGCATGAGCGACTGGAGGACTGCGCGGGAGTGATTGTCGGCGCTGCGGGCGTTCGCCGATCCGAGGTGGAGCTTTCCCGACAGCAGGGCACCGACCACCCAGGTCGTGCCAAGCGCGAGGGTGATGGCGTAGATCGCCGGGTCTCCCGGAGTGATGTGCAGCGTCCACGCCATC
>JBBRIY010000445.1:0-2200 GCA_038220215.1 Propionibacteriales bacterium | reverse complement strand
ACCACGAAGTCACGGGCGCCTTCCGGCGTGCTGTGGGTCAGGGTCGGGGTCTCGATCTCGACGAAATCGCGCGTCGACAGCACGGTGCGCGCTGCCCGGTTGATCTCCGAGCGCAGCCGCATGGCCGCAGCGGGGGCCGGCCGGCGCAGGTCGAGGTAGCGGTACTTCAGGCGTGCCTCCTCGCCGACGTTGACGCGCTCGTCGATCTGGAACGGCAGTGGCGCCGAGGGGTTCAGCACCTCGAGGCTCCGGGCAGCGACCTCGATCTCGCCGGTCGCCAGTGCGGCGTTGAGCGTGTCGGCCGGACGGGCCTCGACAACGCCGGTGACAGCGATGCAGTACTCGTTGCGCAGCGAATGCGCACCGGAGCTCTCCAGGATGTCGTCACGCACGACGACCTGGACGATGCCACTGGCGTCGCGCAGGTCGAGGAAGGCGACACCGCCGAGGTCACGGCGCTTGGCAACCCAGCCGGCGAGCGTGACCGTGGTGCCGATCTGCCCGGTGCGCAGCGAGCCGGCCTGATGAGTGCGAATCACGAGTGCGAGTCCTTTCCCTGGCCTGGAATCAGGCCGACGGCAATCTTACGACCGTCGGCCGCAGGTCGGCTGCCGGGGGTTGCCAGGATTCGGGGTCCGCGGGCAGCTGTTCGCCACTGCGGATGTCCTTCACCTCGTTGTTGGAGAACCAGACATACGGGATGCCGCGGCGGTCGGCGTAGCGGATCTGCTTGCCGAACTTGTCCGCCTTCGGCGCGACCTCGCAGGGGATGCCACGTGCCCGCAGCCGAGTGGCAGTGGCAATCGCGGACCAGCGGGTTTCCTCGGCGTCCACAGCAACGAGGACGCAACTGGGCACCGGCCGCGACGCCGTCAGCACACCCTTGCCGACCAGCGGCACGAGGATGCGGCTCACGCCGATGCTGAGGCCCACTCCCGGATAGGTGGTGCGCCCGTCGCTGGCCAGGGAGTCATAGCGACCGCCCGAGGAGATGGAGCCCATCGCCTCATAGCCGGCCATCGTCGTCTCGTACACGGTGCCGGTGTAGTAGTCGAGGCCGCGCGCGATCTTCAGGTCGGCGACCAGCCGTCCGGGCACCGCGGCAGCAGCAGCGGTGACGACGTCGGCCAGCAACTCGAGCCCCGTGGTGAGCAGCGGGTGCTCGACGCCAAGGGCCGTCACCTTGTCGACGAAGGACGCGTCGCCGCTGCGGATGCCGGCGAGGGCGAGACATTTGTCCGCCGCCTCCCGGCTGAGCCCGACCTCGTTGACCAGCAGGTCACCGACGGCCTGCGGCCCGATCTTGTCGAGCTTGTCGACGCGCTGCAGTACCGACAGGTGGTCCTCGATGCCCAGTCCGCGGTAGAAACCCTCGGACAGCTGGCGGTTGTTGACGCTCATCGTTGCCGGGGGGACGCCGAAGTCGACGTGCAGCTTCTCCAGCGCCTCCAGGGTGACCAGTGGCAGCTCGACGTCGTGGTGGGTCGCGAGGGTCTCCGAGCCGACGATGTCGATGTCGGCCTGGGTGAACTCGCGATACCTGCCCTCCTGCGGACGCTCCCCGCGCCAGGCCTTCTGGATCTGGTAGCGGCGGAACGGGAAACTCAACTCGCTGGAGTGCTCCAGCACGTAGCGGGCGAACGGCACCGTCAGGTCGAAGTGCAGGCCGATCTCGTCGGCGGCGTCCGCTGCGGCGTGCAGCCGGCGTACGACAAAGACCTCTTTCTCGATCTCGCCCTTGCTGCTGAGTTGGGACATCGGCTCGACCGCACGGGTCTCGATCGAGCCGAAGCCGTGCAGCTCGAAGGTGTCCGCCAGCGACGCGAGCACACGCTGTTCGACGATCCGTCCGGTCGGGGAGAACTCGGGAAAGCCGGACAGGGGTTTGGGACGGGCCATCAGTTCCTCGACGTCGCGGCTTGCAGGTAGGGGTTCTCCAGGCGTTCGCGGGCCATGGAGGTCTGGGCGCCGTGTCCGGGCAGCAGCGCCGAGGTGTCCGGCATCGCAAGCACCACGTCGGCCAGGGTCTGGCTCATCACCTTCGGGTCCCCGCCGGGCAGGTTGGTGCGTCCGACGGAGCCGGCGAACACGACGTCGCCGGTGAACACGAGCCGGTTGATCTGCGGGTGCCGACCGCTGTAGTCGAGCCCGAGCAGCACCGAGCCCCCGGTGTGTCCCGGGGCGTGGGTCACGCTGAACT
>JBBRIY010000444.1:0-2228 GCA_038220215.1 Propionibacteriales bacterium | reverse complement strand
GGACCAGACCATCGGCGCCCTGAACCTGTTCCACGCCGAGGTCGGGACGTTCAGCACCCACAAGATCAACGTCGCCCGGGTCCTGGCCGACATGGCTTCCATCGGGATCATCAACCACTGGAGCCTGCGGCAGCAGGAAGTGCTCGCCCAACAGCTCCAGAGCGCGCTCAACACCCGGGTGATCATCGAGCAGGCGAAGGGCGTCATCGCCGAACGTCAGGGCGTGTCCATGGGGGAAGCCTTCGAGCAGCTTCGTTCCAGCGCGCGTTCGTCGATGCGCCCGATCGCGGAAGTGGCAATCGAAATGGTCATGGGACGGGCTTCAGTGGATCCGGCGGCAACGCCTGAACCCGTGCCCGCTCCCGGCAGCCAGCTGCCAGGCTGATCCGCCGACGCTCAGGAGTGGGGCCCGCATCGTTTCGACGAAAGCGGAGGGTCTCACGAGGCGTTGGTGCTGATGTCGCGGTTCGCCACCGAGGGATCGTTCGTGTCCACATGGCGCCACACGGGCGCCCATTGCCGGGTCAGCCCTGTCTCGTCCGGGTCGGCAATCTCGTCCGGGTAAGCACGGCGCGGCGCGGTTCCCGCACCAGCCGTCGATGATTCGACGGCGGCCAGGTCGGGATAGCCGTCCGCGTGCTCACTCGCGAGTGCCGCCAACACGTCGGCGGCCGTCGGTCGGTCCTGTGCCTCCTTGGCCAGGCAGGCGGTGATGACCCCGAACAGATCGGCCGGCACGTCGCCGGGCAGCGGGGGCGGAGGCTGTTCCACCTGGGCAAGGGCCGTCGCGATCGGGGTGCCGCGATCGAAGGGCTTCGAACCGGTGAGGAGTTCGTGGCCGAGGACGCCGAGGGAGTACAGGTCGCTGGCCGGCGTCGGCGTCTCACCGAGGGCCTGTTCCGGGCTGATGTAGTACGCGGTGCCGAAGATCTCGCCGGCGCTGGTGAGTGCGGCGCCGTTCAGGGCCTTGGCGATGCCGAAGTCCATCAGTTTGGCGTAGCCGTCGGGCGAGATCGCCACATTGGACGGCTTGAGGTCGCGGTGGATGATCCCGTTCTCGTGGGCCCTGCCGAGTGCCCCAGCCAGCTGCGCCAGCACCACCCGGACGCGTTCGGGAGCAAGCGCGCCCTCGTCGGCGAGGAGCTCAGCGAGCGTCGGCCCGTCGATGAACTCCATCACCAGGTAGGCCAGCCCGTCGTGCTCTGCGAAGTCGAAGACCTCCACGATGCTGGGATGGCTGATCTGGGCAGCGATCCGCGCCTCTGCCCTGAAGCGTTCGGCCATCGCCTGTTGTTCCACCGTCTGCGGGTGCATGACCTTCACCGCGACGGTGCGCTGCAGGACCTCGTCGACGGCCGTCCACACCTGCGCCATGCCGCCGGAAGCAAGCTGCCCGGACAGCCGGTAGCGCTCCGAGAGCCGGAACCCCGGGGTGATCCTGTTCATGCGTTGCCGCCCGCACCCATGGCAGCCCGCCGGACGTGCCTGTCATTGACCACTGTTCCCTCTTCCCCTCCTACGGGGAACCGTCGGGTAGCGCCCAAAGGTTACGGAAGTGGCCGGGCAGCAATTGCGGGTTCGTGATCGCTCGGGACGCTCCCGACGCTCAGATTCGGGCCCAGGTGCGGTAGCCACCGTCGAGGTTGCGTACCCGGCGGCCGTGCTGGGCCAGCGTGCGTGCGGCGAGGTAGCCGCGCAGTCCCACCTGGCAGTGCACGATCACGTCGCCCTCGACTTCGTCGATGCGGGCGCGCAGGTCGTCCACGGGGATGTTGATCGCACCGTCCACGGTGCCGCGCGCGTACTCGGCGGGGGTACGGACGTCGATGAGCTGGATGCCCTTGTCGATCTCGTTGGCGAGTTCGTGCCACTGGACGGTGTCCGTGAGCCCGGCTCGCTGGTTCTCGGCGATGAAGCCCAGCATGTTCACCGGGTCCTTCGCGGAACCGAACTGCGGTGCGTAGCTGAGTTCGAGGTCGGCGAGGTCGGAGGCGGTCAGGCCCCCGCCCATCGCGGTGGCGATGACGTCCATGCGCTTGTCCACACCATCGCCGCCGACGCCCTGGGCGCCGAGGATGGCGTCGGTGTCCGCGTCAACGACGAGCTTGAGGGACATGCCCTCGGCGCCGGGGTAGTAGCCGGCGTGGTTGGCCGGGTGGGTGTGGATGACCCGCACGCTGCGCCCGGCGGCGACCGCGCGCTTCTCCGTCCAGCCGGTGGCAGCGGCG
>JBBRIY010000443.1:0-2249 GCA_038220215.1 Propionibacteriales bacterium | reverse complement strand
TGCATGGTCAACTCCTGCCAGGAGTGCGCGAACTGCCTTGCCGGTGAGGAGCAGTACTGCTCGAACGGCAATGTCGGCACCTATGCCTCGGTTGACCGGGACGGCACGATCACGCAGGGCGGCTACTCCACCCACGTGGTGGTCGACGAGGCCTTCGTGCTGCGGGTACCCGAGGCGATTCCGTACGAGGCCGCCGCGCCGCTGCTGTGCGCCGGCATCACCACCTACTCCCCGCTCCGGCACTGGAACGCCGGGCCGGGCAAGCGGGTTGCGGTCGTCGGTCTTGGCGGCCTGGGCCACATGGCCGTGAAGCTCGCCCACGCGATGGGTGCCGAGGTCACCGTGCTGTCCCAGTCGCTGCGCAAGCAGGACGACGGGCTGCGCCTCGGCGCCGACCACTACTTCGCGACCAGTGATCCGGCCACCTTCGAGAAGCTCCACGGCAGCCTCGACCTGATCATCAACACCGTCAGTGCGGTCATCGACCTCGACGCCTACCTCGGCCTCCTCGCGCTGGACGGCACCATGGTCAACGTAGGTGCCCCGCCGCAAGCGCTGCCGATCCATGTCTTCAGCCTGTTCAACAACCGTCGGTCGTTCGCCGGTTCGAGCATCGGCGGCATCCGTGAGACCCAGGAGATGCTCGACTTCTGCGCCGAGCACGGCATCGCCTCCGACGTCGAGGTGATTCCGGCTACCCAGATCAACGAGGCCTACGAGCGCGTCCTCGCCTCCGACGTCCGCTACCGCTTCGTCATCGACGTCGACACGCTTCGCTGACCCGGGGTTGGCTGCCGGCGCTCAGCTCGGCATCGGTTCGTGCGCCGCGTTCGTGGCCTGCCACTGCCGCTGCCCGCTCCGCACTGCCCAGGTGACGAGCGGGACCGCGACCGCGGCAACGCACAGGGCGATCACGAGCGCCAGGTTGTAGTCGCCGGTGGCGTCCTTCGCCAGACCCCACAGCGGGGACCCGATGGCGATGCCGACCGGCATCGTTGCTGTCGCTGCACCCAGCAGCGTGACGAACGCCCGTCCACCGAAGGCTGCGCGCAGCAGGATCGGCGTCATGATCGGGGTCGTGATCGTCGGGATCGAGAACAGGAGCACGGCCACGGCCTGGGGGCCATAGCCCGACGTCACAAGGAACAGGCTGAGCGCCACGAGCAACAGGCCGCCTGACAACAGGAAGGCCGTCCGTGGCCCCCACCGGTCAGCCAGCGCACCGAGCAGCAGGGTCGTCCCGACGTTGACCAGCGACAGCATCGTGATCAGGGCCCCGGCCGCGGTCAGGTCGAGGCCGCGGTCGGACATCATGGACGCGAAGTGCTGCTGGAGCGCCATGATGCCGTTGAAACCGGTCAGCCCGATCAGGAGGGCGGCGAACTGCGGAGTCCGTATCGCCGCGGCCGCGCGCATCCCGCTCGTCTCGGCCTGTTCCTCCTCATCCAGGTTGTGGGCGCCGTACGCCAGCAGGCCCACCTCCGTGGGATGTGAGCGGATCAGCAGCAGCCCGCAGGCGAGCGTAACGCTCACGGTCAGGGCGCCCACCACCTGGAAGCCGGCGCGCCAGCCGTAGGCGCCCACAACGGCGGGCAACACCAGGCCGGCGACGATGCCACCGAGTCCTGCCACCCCCATCAGCACGCCCTGCATCAGCCCGCGGTGCGTGATGAACCAGGCGTTCACGAGCGCGGCGCCGGTCATCTGCAGGCCTGCCGTAGCCAGCATCCCGGAGGCGAACGCCAGCGCGTACAACTGCCAGAGCTGGTCGATGAACCCGACGGCGAAGAGCATCAGCCCGGTGAACACGCCGCCGATCAGGGCCAGTCGTCGCGGCCGCAGTCGACGCAGCAGGAAAGGCCCTGCCGCCATCAGGACGGCAGCGCCCGTGAGCATGTTGATCGAGACGAACACCATCGCCTGGCCGAGTCCGACGCCCAGCGATTCCGCCAGGGGGGGCATCAGGAGCCCGGTCGCGAGGAACATCAGCACGTTCAGGGACATCAGCAGTCCCGATCCGACCACCACCATCCAGTGGCGGGGGCCGATCCCTGCGAGGCGTGCCGACATGGGGTCCTTTCCTACAGGCACCAGTCAACCGCCAATTCTGCGGGCTGTGGAGAACTGGCCTCGGGAAAGGCTCTTGTCCACAGCCCGACGATGACGTGGAAGATTCTCGCCGCGGCGCCGGATGGTGTCGGCATGACCACCTTCGTGCCGACGTTCACCGGGAACCGCGACCGCGCGCG
>JBBRIY010000442.1:0-2256 GCA_038220215.1 Propionibacteriales bacterium | reverse complement strand
GCCTCGCTGCACCTCGCCGAACGCATCTCGGTGATCCCGGCCGACTACCCGGTTGCTGCCATCGGTGCGGCGCTGGTCGGGCTCCGGCGCACGCAGGCGCTGCAGCTGGCTCCGATCGGCTGATCAGCCTCCGGAGGCGTCCGATTCGGCGTCGGCGATGTCGGCATCGCCGAGTTCGGCCGAATCCAGCCAGCCGTACGGCATGACCACCTTGTCCCGCGGCGTTCCCTGGCGTCCGCGCGGGGCGCCGAGCTCGCCAGCCGGATACTCGACGTCGGCGTCCAGCTGGTCAAGGAGCGCGTCGAGCTCGGCGAGGGAGCTCACCATCGCCAGCGCACGGCGCAGGTCGCCTCCGACGGGGAAGCCCTTGAAGTACCACGCCATGTGCTTGCGCAGGTCGGTGAGGCCGTGCCTCTCCCCGTGGATCTCGGCGAGCAGTTCGGTGTGCCGGTGCACCATCGCCGCCACCTCGCCCAGGGTCGGCAGCGTGCGCCGCTCGCGTCCGGCGAAGGCATCGGCGAGATCGCGGAAGAGCCAGGGACGGCCGAGGCAGCCGCGTCCCACGACAACGCCCGCGCAGCCGGTGGCCTCGATCATCGCCAGCGCGTCGGACGCCTCCCAGATGTCACCATTGCCGAGCACGGGGATGTCGACGGCGTCGACGAGGCTGGCGATCGTCTCCCAGGCCGCGACGCCGGAGTAGGCCTGCTGGACGGTGCGGGCGTGCAGCGCGATCGCCGCACAGCCGGCATCCTGGGCGATGCGGCCGGCGTCGAGGTAGGTGAGGTGGTCGGCGTCGATGCCAAGCCGGGTCTTCATGGTGACCGGCACGCCGTGACGATCGGCCGCGGCGACCGTTGCGTGAAGGATGGCGGCGAGCCGGTCACGCTTCCAGGGCAGCACTCCCCCGCCGCCGCGCCGGGTGACCTTGGGCACCGGGCAGCCGAAGTTCAGGTCGACGTGGTTCACGCCGAACTCCGCACAGAGGATCTCGGTCGCCCGCGCCATCACGTCCGGATCGACGCCGTACAACTGCACCGAACGGACGGTCTCGCCCGGGTCGAACCGGAGCATGTCGAAAGTCTTCGGAATGCGTTCGACGATGCCGCGGCTGGTGATCATCTCGCAGACGTAGAGCCCGGCCCCCTGCTCGCGGCACAGTTGCCGGTAGGCGGCGTTCGTGACGCCGGCCATCGGGGCGAGCACCACCGGTGGCCCGACCTCGACGGTGCCACCGCCGGGTGCAACCAGGCGCAGGGCCTCGACCATCCGCTCCCCACTCCTCTCACTTCTATCCCTCTTGCCGACTTGTCAGCCTACCTACCCCCTTGCGCCACACGAACTTTGCGTGTGCTCTGGTGGGGTGAGCACCGAGCACAGCCGAGTCGTGGCAGCGATGGCCGACATCCCGCGGCGACTGTTCCTGCCCGAGGACATGCAGGAGCACGCCACCCTTGACCAACCCCTGCCGATTGGCTACGGCGCGACGAACTCCCAGCCGTGGACAGTGCAGTTCATGCTGGAGCTTCTCCGCGTCCCCGAGGGCGGCACGGTGCTGGACGTGGGGAGTGGCTCGGGCTGGACGACGGCGCTCCTGGCCCACCTCACCGGGCCGAAGGGCACGGTGACCGGCGTGGACGTGGTGCCGGAGCTCGTGGAAATGGGCCGGCGGAACCTCGCCGGCCTGAACCTGGGTTGGGCCAAGGTCGTGCCCGCCGTCCCCGACCGTCTCGGGCTGCCCGGCGAGGCCCCGTTCGACCGGATCCTCGTCTCCGCCGAACCCGGCGACATCCCCGAGGCGCTGGAGGCCCAGCTCGCGGTCGGCGGACGCATGGTCCTGCCGGCGTCCGGCGTGATGTGGGTGGTCGATCGCGACCACGAGGGCTGGCACCGCGAACCCGTCACCGGCTACCGCTTCTCGTTCGTCCCCCTGATCTGAATCGGGGACCAGCTTGAACCGAACCTGGGGACGGTTCAGCAGCCGAGCAGGCGGGCACCCAGGTAGGACTGCACCTGGTCGAGGGCTACGCGCTCCTGGCTCATGGTGTCGCGCTCGCGGATCGTCACCGCGTCGTCTTCGAGTGTCTCGAAGTCCACGGTGATGCAGTACGGCGTGCCGATCTCGTCCTGGCGGCGGTAGCGGCGTCCGATCGCCTGGGCGTCGTCGAACTCGACGTTCCAGATCTTGCGCAGTTGGGCGGCCAGGTCGCGGGCCTTCGGCGACAGGTCGGCATTGCGCGACAGCGGGAGCACGGC
>JBBRIY010000441.1:0-2270 GCA_038220215.1 Propionibacteriales bacterium | reverse complement strand
ACGTTCATGGGCAACGGATTGGCCATCCCCCACGGCACGAATGACGCCAAGGATGCAGTACTCGGCTCAGCACTCACCCTCGTCCGCTATGACGGAGGCGTCGACTGGGACGGTCAGCGGGCGACGTTCGTCGTCGGCATCGCTGGCAAGGGGGGCGCGCACCTGGAGATCCTCTCCCAGATCGCCATCCTCTTCTCCGACGACTCAGAGGTGGAGAGGCTCCGGGCGGCTCCCACTCCCGAGCAGCTGTACTCCCTGGTCGTAGACGCAGGCGCCGCCTGACGCCTGCCGGGGCGACGATCCAGTGGCCAGAGGTGCGCAGTCCTGACTGCACGCCTCTGGCCATTGGCCTGCCCGAACCGGGGCCCTGCGCCGGGTGACAGGGGCGCCCGTCCGCCGTGTCGGTGCTCCAGCGGTAGAATGGGGCCTGAAACCACGGTGACCGGCACGGCCAGAGCCTGCTGCAACTGAAGTTCCGCGACCGCCCCGTCCGGGTACTGGCTTCTTGCACCGCCCCGTTCCTCAGTCCCTCAGGACCAGGAACCAGGTACGTCGGTGTTTCCACCCCAGCGCCGGGTTCGCCAGCCATCCGACAGGAGACTTCATGACAATCCTCACCCTTCTACAGGCCTGCGCACAGGCGCCTCAGGGTGGCTCCCACCGGGGGCTGAAGTAACCATGCGCCTCGGATTCCTGAGCACCTATCCCCCCACCAAGTGCGGGCTTGCCACATTCACGCGAGCCCTCTCGACGGCTGTCGATGACCTCCCTCGGACAAGCGCGGTCATCGTGCGGTCGGTGGAGAGTCCCGAACGGCTCGAGCTCGACCGGGTCGTCGGCGAACTGGTTGCCGGCGACCGCCTCAGCCAGCGCCGCGCAGCAGAGCTGTTGAACGGTTGCGACGTCGCGGTCATCCAGCACGAGTACGGCATCTACGGCGGCGTGGACGGTTCCGAGGTCCTGAACGTGATCCGGGCCCTGCGCGTGCCGGCCATCGTCGTGCTGCACACGGTCCTCACCGAACCGACACCGGGTCAGCGGGACGTGCTGGAGGCGGTCCTCACCGCAGCCAGGGCGGTGGTCACGATGACCGCCGCTGCCCGCGACCGGTTGCTGGCCACCTACCGGGTACCGGCCGGGAAGGTCGTGGTCATCCCCCATGGCGCGGCCGCCGGGCCCGCGGACGTCGCGCCTGTTCCGGGGCGCGTGCTCACCTGGGGCCTGCTCGGGCCCGGCAAGGGTCTGGAGTGGGGCGTCGCAGCGATGGCCCTGCTCACCGACCTGGAACCGACACCCCACTACCTGATTGCAGGAGAAATTCACCCGAAGGTGCTGGCGCGTGACGGCGACGTCTACCGCCAGCAGTTGCGCCGCCAGGCCGAAGGCCTCGGGATCGGGCCCCTGGTCACCTTTGACTCCAGCTACCGGCCCACGGAAGAGCTGACCCGGCTCATCGCCACAGCGCAGGTCGTGCTGCTCCCGTATGACTCCACCGAGCAGGTCACCTCGGGTGTCCTGATCGAGGCAGTCGCCGTCGGCCGTCCGGTGGTGGCCACCCGCTTCCCGCACGCGGTGGAACTGCTGACCGACGGCGCGGGGATCACCGTCCCCCACAAGGACCCGGCCGCGATCGCCGCGGCCCTTCGACAGGTCCTCACCGATCCGGGAACCGAACGTCGCGCCCAGGAGTCGGCGCAGCGGGTCGGTGCGAACCTGCTCTGGCCGGCCGTTGCGCAGCGGTACCTGCAACTCGCCGGCGAACTGCTGGCGCCCGCGAAGCGCGGCGCCGCCGAGAGTGTCGCCTACTCAGCCATGGAGTCATGACGGGCGTCGGGACGGTCCTCCCCGAGCCGGTCTTCGACCACCTGCGCCGACTCACCGACACGATCGGGCTTCACGAGCATGCACGCGGGGACGTCCCCCGCCCCGAGCACGGATACTGCGTCGACGACGCGGCCCGTGCGCTGGTGCTCACCTGCCGGGCCGCCGATCCGCGGCTGGACGAGCTGACCCGTCGGTATCTCGACGTCGTCACCGCTGCAGTCAGGCCTGACGGCCGCTGTCACAACCGGCTCGGAACCGGCGGACGGTGGGGGGACGAACCCGGCCTCGGTGACTGGTGGGGTCGGGCGGTGTGGGCCCTCGGAGTGGCCGCAGCCTCCGGCCCGGAGTGGGCACGGCGGCCGGCTGCTGACGGCTTCGATCGCCTGGCACGGCAACGCTCGCCGTGGCTGCGGTCCATGGCCTACGCCTGCCTTGGCGCCGCCGAA
>JBBRIY010000440.1:0-2270 GCA_038220215.1 Propionibacteriales bacterium | reverse complement strand
CGCCCGCGAGACCGCCGAGCCCATCGTGACCAGCTGCATGCCGATCACGTCGGGGCCAAGCTCCGCTGCCTCCCCGGCGTCCCGGAAGAAGTCGGCCAGGCACAGGTGCCGCTCGCGGCTCTGGCGCGGGAACGTGAACCGGGTGAGCTCGCGTGACGGGTCCTCCGGGTCACCGACGATCAGGGTCTCGCCGTCGGAGTGGCACGGCCAGTAGCCGTAGACAACGGCGGGTTCCATCAACCCGTCGGTGTGGATGCGGTCGAGTAGTTGCCGCAGGCGCGGGCGTCCCTCGATCTCGACGAGATCTTCGTAGCTCGGTCCACCCGTGACGGAACGCAGGCCCCACTGACCCATGAACGTCGCCCGCTCGTCGAGCCAGGCAGACACCTCGGCCAGCTTCAGCCCCTTGACCACGCGGGTGCCCCAGAACGGCGGGGCCGGCACGTCGACCCGGCGCGCCACGTCCGAACGCTCGCGGGGTGGACCGAAATTGGAACCGTCCCCAATCTGGTCCGGGCGGGGCTTGGCTGCCACCCGACGGCGGCGGGGTTCGGGCAGGGCCGCACCGGGCACGCCGGCCTTCACCGCCATCACCTTCTGCATCAGTGAGAGGCCCTCGAAGGCGTCCTTGGCGTAACGCACCTCGCCGGCGTAGAGATCGTTGAGGTCCTCCTCGACGAAGGCGCGCGTCAGGGCCGCGCCGCCGAGGATCACCGGGAAGGTGGTGAGTCCCCGCTGGTTGAGCTCTGCCAGGTTGTCGCGCATGACGACCGTCGACTTCACCAGGAGACCCGACATGCCGATCGCGTCGGCGTTGTGCGCCAATGCCGCTTCGATGATGGCGCTGACCGGCTGCTTGATGCCCAGGTTGATCACCGTGTAGCCGTTGTTGGTCAGGATGATGTCGACGAGGTTCTTGCCGATGTCGTGCACGTCGCCCTTGACCGTCGCGATGACCATGGTGCCCTTGCCGCCGGCGTCCGCCTTGTCCAGGTGCGGCTCGAGGTACCGGACGGCGGTCTTCATCACCTCTGCGGAGCCCAGGACGAAGGGCAGCTGCATCTGCCCGGAGCCGAACAGCTCACCGACAACCTTCATGCCGGCGAGCAGGTCGTCGTTGATGATCTGCAGTCCGGGCTTGACCGTCAGGGCCTCGTCGAGGTCGGCCTCCAGGCCCTTCGGCTCGCCATCGATGATCCGTCGCTGCAGGCGCTCGCCCAGTGGCAGCGCGGCGAGTTCTGCCGCCCGCGCCTCCTTCGTGCCGGTGGTGGTGACGCCCTCGAACAGTTCCAGGAACTTCGTCAGCGGGTCGTACCCCTCGCTGCGCCGGTCATAGATCAGGTCCTCGGCGACCAGCCGCTGCTCCTCGGGAATGCGGGCGATCGGCACGATCCGTGCGGCCGGCACGATGCCGGAGTCGAGCCCGGCCTCGACGCACTCGTGCAGAAATACCGAGTTGAGCACCTGACGGGCGGCCGGATTGAGCCCGAACGACACGTTGGAGATGCCAAGGGTGGTGTGGATGCCGGGGTACTTGGTGGTCACCGCCGTGATCGCCTTGATGGTCTCCAGGGCGTCGCGACGCGTCTCCTCCTGGCCGGTGGTGACGGGGAAGGTGAGGCAGTCGACGATGATGTCGCCGATCCGCATGCCCCAGTTGCCGGTCAGGTCGGCGATCAGCCGGTCGGCGACAGCCACCTTCCACTCCGCCGTGCGGGCCTGGCCCTCCTCGTCGATGGTGAGCGCGACGACGGCAGCGCCGTGCTCGCGCACCAGCGGCATCGCCTTGGCGAAGCGGGAGTCAGGCCCGTCCCCGTCCTCGTAGTTCACCGAGTTGATCGCACAGCGTCCACCGAGGCGCTCAAGGCCGGCCTGCAGCACCGGGGCCTCTGTGGAGTCGAGCATGATCGGCAGCGCGACGCCGGTGCCGAGCGTCGATGCCAACTGGGCCATGTCGGCCACGCCGTCGCGGCCGACGTAGTCGACGCACAGGTCGAGCAGGTGGGCGCCGTCCCGGCTCTGCTGCCGGGCGATGTCGAGGCAGTCGGCCCAGTTCTCGGCGAGCATGGCGTCGCGGAATGCCCTGGACCCGTTGGCGTTGGTGCGCTCGCCGATGGACAGGTACGTCAGGTCCTGCCGGAGGGGCACCTCGGCGTAGAGCGACGACACCGCGGACACCTGCGCCGGGTGGCGTTCGGCCGGGACGGTGGCCGCAACGGCTGCAGCCAGGCGCGAGATGTGCGCGGGCGTCGTGCCGCAGCACCCGCCGA
>JBBRIY010000439.1:0-2283 GCA_038220215.1 Propionibacteriales bacterium | reverse complement strand
GGCCGCACGCCTGCGGGCTGCAACCGGAATGAGCCGGACCACTCCGCTGCGCGACCGACGGCTCGGGCTGTCCGCCGTGATCGCGGTGAGCGCGCTGCCGCTGGCGGTCGGGCTGGGCTGGTGGGCGCTCCCTGCTGCTGTCGCCCTCGGGACGGTCAACCACCTCCTGCTGGGCCGGCTCGAACATGGCAGCGTCGTGCGGAGGCGCGCGCAGCTGGTCGCTGGGCTGCCCCAGGCGTGCGACCTGCTGGCGGTGTGCCTGGAATCTGGCCAGCCGCTGCGCCTCGCGGCCGCCGCGGTGGCCGGAGTCCTCGACGAGCCGCTCGGGCCGGTGCTCGCGGACATCTCGACGAGAGTTGCTCTCGGTGCCGACGAGGCCGGCGCGTGGCAAGGTCTCGCGGACGCTGAGCCGGCACTCGCACCACTCGGCAGGGAGGTGGCGCGGACCGTCGGTTCGGGCATCGCGCTGGCCGCGACCCTGCGCACGCTCGGCGCCGATGCACGCCGGCAGGCGGTGGCGATCGCGCAGGTGCGCGCACGGCGGGTCGGCGTCCGGTCGGTGCTACCCCTGATGACCTGCTTCCTGCCGTCGTTCCTGCTGCTCGGGGTGGTGCCGATCATCGGTGGGGTCGTCGGGCGCCTGCTCGGTTGACGCTGTGTCCACAGGCGGACTCGCAGGGGAGTGCCGTCCACAGGCAACGATGGCGGGTGACCGCGAATCCGCCGGCCTGCCGAAGGTGTGACTGCGTCCATCCGGGCGCCGAGGGAAGGAGCAGGCATGGCAGTGGGATGGGTGAGAGTGGGCGCGCGGCGCGACGAGCGGGGCATGACCACCGCCGAGTACGCCGTAGGGACGGTGGCGACGGTGAGCATGGTCGGGGTGTTGATCGGCATCCTGAACAACCCCGACTTCTCGCGGATCCTGTGGGAGATCGTGAAGGCCATCATCCAGGTGATCCTGCGTGTGGTCGCCGGCGGCTGACCCGCTCCTCTGGCCGGCCGGGGATTCGCCGGCCGGCCCGGGGCGGGTGCGGGCCTGGGCGGGGGACCGGTTCGGACGGTGCCGGTCGAAGCCGCACGGGGAGCGCGGCATGGTCACAGCCGAGCTGGCCTTCGCCAGCATCGGCGCCGCCCTTGCCTGTGTGCTGCTGGCGTGGGTGCTGGTGCTCGTCGGGCTCCTCCTGCGGTGCCAGGCCACGGTGGTGGAGGTGGCCCGGCAGGAGGCGCGCGGCGACCGCGAAGCCGTGGCACGGGTGCTGGCCGAGCGGCCCGAAGGGGCGAGGGTGTCGGATTCCCACGACGGTGGCCGGGTGCGGGTGCGTCTCGAGCTGGCCGCCCGACCCGGGGCGGAGTGGCTGCCGTCGGTGCCGTTGACGGCCAGCGCTGCCGTCGAGCAGGAGCCGGCGTGATGCCGGCGGCCAGAACCAGGACCCGGCCCCGGCGGCATGACGAACACGGGTCGGGAACGGTGCTTGTCGCCGGGACGATTGTCGGGCTGATGGTGGTGGCAGCGGCGATCCTCGTTATCGGGGCCTACCTCGTGGCGGCGGACCACGCGCGGGGCGCGGCAGACCTGGTCGCGATCTCCGCGGCAGCGAAGGTCGCGCAGCGCACCGACGGTTGCGCTGCGGCAGCCGACGTGGCGCACCGCAACGGGGTCTCGCTGGTGCGGTGCGCCGTGCGGGGCGACAGCCTGGACTTCGTGGTCAGCATCACTGTTCGGCAATCGGTCCGGGTGGGGCTTCCCGTGCTGCCCGAAGGTGTGTCAGCCACCGCCCACGCCGGACGGCTGGGGGTGATCAACCGCGGCTGACGGCCGATTCAGCCCACAAGGAGCGACAGCAGGTCGGCTGCGGCTGACTTCTCCAGCGGCTGGTTGCCGTTGCCGCACTTGGGTGAGACAACGCAGGCGGGGCATCCGGTCGCACAGCCGCAGGTGCGCAGGCGTTCGAGCGTTGCGGCGAGCCATCCCTCGATGACCTGGTAGCCGCGCTCGGCGAAGCCGGCGCCACCGGGGTTCCCGTCGTGCACGAACACGGTCAGCTCCCCGGTATCGGGATGCAGGGTCGTGGACAGTCCGCCGATGTCCCACCGGTCACACGGGGCGAAGGCGGGCAGCAGGCCGATCGCGCAATGCTCTGCGGCGTGGGCCGCCCCGGGAAGGTCACGGGAGTCGAACCCTGCCAGCGCAGCGGCGGGCACGGTGTACCAGACCGACTGGGTGCGAAGCAGCCGCAGCGGTGCGTCCAGCGGGTGGCTGTCCCACACCTTGCCGGTGGCCTC
>JBBRIY010000438.1:0-2305 GCA_038220215.1 Propionibacteriales bacterium | reverse complement strand
GTATCGCCTCCGACCGTCTGGAGGCCGACCCGTTCGGCGGCGGGACAGCATCCTGGTCACTGGCGGCGTTGGGGTGTGCGAGCATCGCGGCCGCCTTCCTCGAGCCCGATCCCGACGTGGTCTGGGACGAGCCCCGGGCGGCAGCCCTGCGCAGCGCGATGGCAGCAGAATCGCTCCCCGCGGCCGGTTCCTGAGAGTCGGTGGTTGGCGGGGCGAGCGGCAGCGGCAAGGATGGACGGCATGCCGCTTGATTCCTCGAACCCGTTAGCCACCGTCTCCGCGCTGCCCTATGAGCTGCCCGACTACGCGAGAGTGCGCGACGAGCACTACCAGCCGGCCGTAGAGGCCGGGATGGTTGAACGGCTCGCGCAGCTGGCCGACCTCGCCAAAAACCCGGAGCAGCCGACCATCGCCAACGTGATCGAGGCATGGGAGTCTTCCGGCCAGCTGTTCACCCGGGCGTTGAACGCGTTCTACACCAAGCAGCCGGCCGACACGAACCCCGTCCTCGACGCGGCGGACGAGGCGATCGCGCCGCAATTGGCCGCCCACGGCGATGCCATCTACCTCGACCGGCGCCTCTATGACCGGCTGGCCGCGCTCGCCGTCCGCGTGGAAGCAGGCGAGGTGGAGCTCGACCCGGCGTCCGCCTACTGGCTGGAGCGCAAGCTGCTGGCCTTCGAGCGCGCCGGGGTGAACCTTCCCGAGGACGACCAGGCGCAGCTGCGCACCATCAACCACCGGATCGCGGAGTTGCAGTCCGCCTTCGGGCGCGAGGCGCTGGCCGGGATGAACGGCGGCGCGGTGCTGGTCACAGACGCCGCCGAACTGGACGGGCTGAGCCAGGCCGAAATCGACGCAGCGCGGGAGCGGGCCACGGAGACCGGCCAGGATGGCTGGCTGATCGAGCTGGAGAACACGTCGGCGCAGCGTCCGCTGGACGTGCTGACGAACCGCGCACTGCGGGAGCGGATCCACCTGGCGTCGGTGGGCCGCGGCCTGAACGGTGCCCATGACACCCGGGCGATCATCGTCGAGCTGACGCGGCTGCGGTCGGAGCGGGCGACTCTGCTGGGGTTCGCCAACCACGCAGCGTACGTGGCCGCCGACGGGTGCGCGGGCACCGGCAAGGCGGTGTGGGACCTGCTCACCCGGCTCGCACCGGCCGCCGTGGCGAATGCCCGCGACGAGGCCGTCGACCTGGAGCGGGTGTGGCGCCGGTTCGAGCCGGAGGCGCCGCTGGCAGCGTGGGACTGGCAGTTCGTCAGCGAGCAGTTGCGGGCGGAGCGCTACGCGCTGGATGCGTCCGTGCTGCGTCCCTATCTCGAGCTGGAGCGGGTGCTGCACGATGGCGTGTTCGCCGCTGCGAACGGGCTGTACGGGATCACGTTCACCGAGCGTCCCGAGCTGGTGAGCTACAACCCCGAGGGCCGGGTGTTCGAGGTCGCGGAGGCTGATGGCCCGCCGATCGGCCTGTTCGTCGCCGACTTCTACACCCGTCCCGGCAAGCAGGGTGGGGCGTGGATGAACAACCTCGTCGACCAGAACCACCTGCTCGAGCAGTTGCCGGTGGTCTCGAACAACTCGAACCTCGTGAAGCCGCCCGCCGGCCAGCCGACGCTGATGACCTGGGACGACGTGATCACGCTCTTCCACGAGTTCGGCCACGCCCTGCACGGCCTGCTGTCCGACACCAGGTACCCCTCGCAGTCCGGCACGGAGACGCCGCGGGACTTCGTCGAGTACCCGTCGCAGGTGAACGAGATGTGGGCGCTGGACGAAGGGATCCTCAGCCGGTACGCCGTGCACCACGAGACCGGGGAGCCGATGCCGGCCGAGTGGGTGGCGACGCTGCGCGGCTCGACGCTGTTCCAGCAGGGCTTCAAGACCACTGAGTACCTGGCCGCGGCCCTGCTCGACCAGGTGTGGCACTCGACCCCGCTGGATGAGCTCCCCACCGATCCCGAGCAGGTGGAGGCCTTCGAGAAGGCTGGTCTGGCGAAGGTCGGACTCGACTTCGACCTGGTGCCCCCGCGATACCGCTCGGCCTACTTCCGTCACGTCTTCGAGGGCGGCTACGACGCCGGCTACTACTCCTACCTCTGGTCTGAGGTGCTGGACGCGGACACCGCGGCCTTTATCACCGCCAACGGTGGCCTTGTCCGGGAGAACGGCGAGCGCTTCCGTCGCCACCTGCTCGCCAAGGGAGGCTCGGTCGACGCCATGGACTCGTTCCGCGACTACCGCGGCCAGGACCCCGACCTCCGTCACCTCCTCACCCGCCGAGGCCTGAAGGTCTAGCGGC
>JBBRIY010000437.1:0-2315 GCA_038220215.1 Propionibacteriales bacterium | reverse complement strand
TCCCGGTCACGAGTTCGCGGGCGTCGTGAACAGGATCGGGGCGCAGGTGACCCGGTTCGGCGTTGGCGACCGTGTCACCGTGCCATTTGTGAATGGCTGCGGACGCTGCGAATGGTGCGCATCAGGCCAGGCCCAGGTGTGTCCGGAGCAGACCCAGCCGGGGTTCACCCATCCGGGTTCCTTCGCAGAGCGAGTGACCGTACACGCCGCGGACTTCAACCTCGTGCGGCTACCCGCCGACGTCGACTTCGTCACCGCGGCGTCCCTGGGCTGCCGCTTCGCCACCGCCTACCATGCCCTCACCGCGCAGGGACGCCTCCGGGCGGGTGAGTGGCTGGCCGTCGTCGGGTGCGGCGGGGTTGGCCTTTCTGCAGTGATGATCGGCGTCGCGCTCGGTGCCCGGGTCGTCGCCGTCGACCCCTCCCCGGCAGCGCGCCGGCGTGCATCGGAGCTGGGTGCAGAAGCTGTGCTTGGTGACGCCGAGGGGCTGGCCACCGCGACTGGCGGCGGCGCCCATGTCTCGATCGACGCGCTCGGCTCGGCAGCGACCGCCGCCGCGTCAATCCTCGGCCTGAGGCGCCGCGGCCGTCATGTGCAGGTCGGGCTGATGCTCGCCGGCAACGCTGCTGCGGCCCTACCGTGGGGTGCCGTCATCGCCCGCGAGCTCGAGGTGATCGGCAGCCATGGGATGGCCGCAGCCGACTACCCCGGCCTGCTCGCCATGATCAGCGCGGGTCGCCTCGCACCGGGCACCCTGATCGGACGCACCGTCGGGCTCGAGCAGGCCGGGCTTGAGCTCGCAGCCATGGACGCTCCGGTGCCATCAGCTGCCGGGCTGGTCGTCGCCGTCCTCGATCAGGCGGACTTCTTGGCCTTCTGCGAGTAGATGTAGACCTTGGCGCCGATCGGCGTGTGCTTGAAGATCCACATCGCCTCGCTGAGCTTCCCGATGTTCACGCAACCGTGGCTGGAGGTGGCGTACCCCACTGAGCGGAAGCCGGGGGAGTAGTGGACGTACATGTCGGGATAGAAGATCGTGGCGTACGGCATGGCCCCACTGCCGTACTGCTCCGACGGCGGGTCCACCTGCTTGTCGTACACCTTCCAGGTGCCGTTGGCGGTGGCGAAGACCTTCCACTTCTTGCTCTTGACGTAGTAGTTCCAGCCACCGAGGCGGATCTTGAAGGTCTTGACGACCTTGCCGTTCTTGATCCAGAACAGCTTGCGGTGAGCCTGGTCGACGCAGAGGATGACGCCCTTCGAGGTCGTGCACTTCTTGGGAAGCACCTGCGGCAGGACGCGGGCCTTCGTCGCCAGCGCCACCCAGGTGGCCTTCCGCACGACGCCGGTCGCCGTCAGCCCACGTGAGCGCTGGTAGTTGAGGATCGCGTTGACGCCGGCGGTATTGATGCGGCTCGACATGGCCCAGTTGTAGTAGTGGACGCTCTTCAGCGTCTTCTGCACGAGCCGGGCGCACGCGCCGCCACTACCCGGGCCGACGGCCTTCGTGAGGCACGGCTTGAATGCCTTGCGGGTCTTCGCGCTTACGCCCGCCAGCGGGTCCACCGGCTTCGGCGGCGGGGTCGGCGTTGGGGAAGCGGTCGGGGTCGGAGTGGGGTTCGGCACGCTCGGCAACGGAGCCGTTGACGTCGCACCGGTCGACGGCGCAAGCGGCCGTAGGTCCGCGGCCCCGACCGGGGACGTCCTCGCGCACCCGGCCACGAGGACCATGGTGGCAAGCACAGCCACGCCCCGCAGCCACAGGGACGTCGAGCGTCCGCCCGGCGACCGGTTCATCAGCACCTCCCGACAATTTTGATTGAGCGTATCCGGCGATCGTGAACACAGCCTTAAGATTCGGCGTCCACCTCGCTCTGAAAGCTGGGAGCTCTCAGATGGCGTCAAGGTCCGGAGACTCTGCCTGGACGGCGTGACCGCCGAATTGTTGACGCATCGCGGCGATCAGCTTCATGGCCGGTGACTCGTCCTGGCGGGAGACGAACCGGGCGAACAGCGCCGCGGTCAGGGCCGGCACCGGCACACCCAGATCGATGGCTGCGTCCACCGTCCAGCGCCCTTCGCCCGAGTCGTCCGCGAAACCGCGGATCCTGGCCAGCTCGGGGTCCTTGGCCAGCGCGATGGCGATGAGGTCCAGTAGCCAGGAGCGGATCACCGTGCCTTCACGCCAGCTGTCGAACACGGCAGGGACATCGGTGATGATGTCGGCCTTCTCCATCAGCTCCCAGCCCTCGGCGTACGACTGCATCATCGAGTACTCGATGCCGTTGTGCACCATCTTGGCGAAGTGCCCGGCC
>JBBRIY010000436.1:0-2324 GCA_038220215.1 Propionibacteriales bacterium | reverse complement strand
TTGGAACAAGGACACCTTCTGGGGTGCAGACGCGCTCCGCGAGCAGCGCCTGGCCAAGGCGGGACGCCTGTTGCGCGGCCTGAAGGCGAAGGGCCGCGGCATCCCGCGTCCGGAGATGGCCGTGCAGCGGGTAGCCCATCTCGGTACGCAGTGTGTCGCGCGCGCCGAGGCCGCAGGGCAGGATGTCGTACTCCGCTCCGGCGGCCAGGACCGCGTCCCACACGGCACCGGCATCGGCAGCGGGCACCACGAGCTCGTAGCCCTTCTCGCCGGTGTAGCCAGTGCGGCACACGATCAGGTCGATACCACGCCAGGTCGTCCGGGTGAAGCTGAGGTAGTCCATTGCGACGGGAAGCCCGAGGGCAGCGAGCACCTCGTCGGAGTTCGTGCCCTGGACGGCAAGGACGGCATGGTCACGGTGCTCGTTGATCACCTGGACGCCCGCCGGTGCCGCAGCCGCCAGCAGTTCGCCGACCGTCGTCGTGTTCGAGGCGTTGGGAATGAGGAAGACATCGTTGGCGTCGATCAGGTAGCTGATCAGGTCGTCGACAACGCCGCCGGCCTCGTTGCACAGCAGTGTGTACTGGGCCTGGCCCGGCGCGATCCGGGTGAGGTCGTTGGTGATGCAGGTGTTGACGAAGTCGGCGGCGCCCTCGCCGATGATCCGCAGCTTGCCGAGGTGGCTCACATCGAAGATGCCCACTGCCGTGCGCACCGCGCGGTGTTCCGCGACGACGCCGGAGTACTGCAGCGGCATCAGCCAGCCACCGAACTCGGAGAACTTGGCTCCGAGCGCGACGTGCCGGTCGTGCAGGGGCGAGTGCAGCGTTTCTTCAGTTCCGGTCATCAGGGCCTCCTGGCGCTCAGGGTAGTCACAGTGACCGACGCAGGACATCGACCAGGTCTGCGGTGGTCATCGGAACCGGGTTGCCCTTGGTGCTGGACGCCTTCGAGGCGGCCGCCGCCACGGGCACGATGCCGTCGGCATCGAGGCCGAGGGCCGCCAACCCGGGCACGCCCAGCTGGGACGCGGTCTCCGCCCACCAGTCGAGGAAGGCCCGCGGATCGCGGCGACCGGTGAGCAGTTCCCCCACCTCCGCATACCGCGCAACAGCCACGTCATTGGCGTTGGCCAGATTGTGCTCGCTGACGGCGACCATCACGGCAGCCGTGATCGCGCCGTGCGGTGCACCGAGGTAGCCCCCGAGCGGCCCGGCGAGCCCGTGGGCAGCTCCGAGCTTGCCGTTGGCCAGTGCCAGCCCGGAGAGCAGTGCGCAGAGGCTGACGTCGCTACGGGCTGCGATGTCCTCGGGATTGGCGTAGGCCCGGCGCAGGCCGGCTGCGGCCCGGCGGATGCCCTCGCGGCAGAACCCGTCGACCAGCGGGTTGGCGAACGGCGAGACGAACGGCTCGATGCACTGCACCAGCGCGTCGAGCCCGGCGTGCGCCGTCACCGACGGCGGGCAGTCGATGGTCAGCTCGGGATCGACGAGGGCCAGCGCCGGCAGCATGGATGCCGAGCGCAGGCTCACCTTCACCTTGTGCTCCGGCGAGGTGACCACCCCGTTGGCCGTCACCTCCGAGCCGGTGCCCGCGGTGGTCGGAACCGCCACGACCGGGAGCGAGCGGACCGACAGTGGCCGCCCCTCCCCGATCACCTCCGCGTAGTCGAGCGGGTCGCCGCCGTTGGTGGCCAGCGCCGCGACGATCTTGGCTGCATCCAGCACCGCGCCGCCGCCGAGGCCGACGACCACGTCGGCGCCGTGGGCCAGCGCAGCCGCCGCCCCGGCTCGGACGACGTCGAGGGTCGGCTCCCCCCGGACGGCGAAGGTGGCCGCCCCAACGACGGTGGAGATGAGCTCTGCATGCCGTCCCGGGTCCGAACCGGTGCAGACCAGCGGACGGGCACCGATTGCTGCGACGGCGGCTGCGAGTTCGGAGCGGCGGCCCGCCCCGAAGGTGATGCGGGCGGCAGTGGCGAACGTGAAGGAGGTCACGGGGCACTAGCCTAGGGTCGATGAGCCGAAGTCGGCAGAATGATAGGAAGCGATCGTGATCAGTAGCGGCCAACCCACCATCAGCCTGTCCCCAGCAGTGGGCAAGGAACCCGGAATTCTCGTCGTCGGCCTCGCCGAGACGTCCGAGGGCGACATCCTGATCGGGCTCCCTGACGACCTGGGCAGGAGCTTCACCAAGACCCTCGGCGCGGACGTCGCCACCATCGCCCGGCAGGTCGGCGGTTCCTCGAAGGTCGGCAAGACCGCGCTGGTCGCCGGGCCGGCCGGCTGGCGCATCGTCGTGGTCGGCGTCGGCGCGATCGACGT
>JBBRIY010000435.1:0-2327 GCA_038220215.1 Propionibacteriales bacterium | reverse complement strand
GCTGCCCGCGGGCATCACCGGGTGCTCGGGGTCGCCACCGCCGCCTACTCCGGCTACTCGAGCTGCCGCCAGTACCGCGAGGACCTCGGCCTGGCCCTGGCGGCTTCCGGGCTCGACCTGGAAGCGCGCAAGCTGCCGCCGTTCTACGACCTGCCCGGCTTCGCCGGCGCCATCACCGAACTGCTGCTGGAAGCGCTGCCGGCGGGTCTCGACCTCGGCGCCGACACCACTCGCCTGCTGTTCACCACCCATTCGGTGCCGACCAGCGCCGCACGGGCCGCCGGCCCCGACGGTGATGCCTACGTCAACCAGCACCGTTGGGTGGCTGCCCGGGTGGCTGCCGGCATCCGTGCTGCCACCGGCATCGACAAGTCCTGGGATCTCGTCTACCAGTCGCGCAGTGGTCCGCCGTCGGTCCCCTGGCTCGAGCCGGACGTGAACGACGCGCTCACAGAACTCGCCGCTGACGGAGCCACGGCTGTGGTGCTCGTGCCGATCGGCTTCCTCTCCGACCACGTCGAGGTGATCTGGGACCTCGATACCGAGGCCACCGCGACCGCTGCCGGCCTCGGCATCCGGCTGGTGCGCACGCCGACCGTCGGGACCCATCCCGGGTTCGTCGCCGGCCTCGCCGGACGGATCGCGGAGGAATTGCGCACCGGATCGGCGGAGCCCGGGCCGGGCCAGCGCTGCTTCGGCGGGTGCTGCGCCAACCCGCGCAGCAGCGCCCCCGTCGTGCCGGGCCTGGACCTGGACCCGCTGCAGTGAGGCTCCGCCTCGCCACCCGCGGGTCAGCGCTGGCCTGGACACAGTCCGGACACGTCGCTGACGCGCTGCGTGCCCGAGGCCACGAGGTCGAGCTGGTCCGCATCACCACCAAGGGTGACGTCTCCGACGCACCGCTGGTGAGCCTCGGCGGTGCGGGGGTCTTCGTCGGCGCCGTCCGCTCTGCCGTCCTCGCCGGCGACTGCGACCTCGCCGTCCACTCGTTCAAGGACCTGCCCACGGCGGTGGCGCCCGGCCTGCAGCTCGGCGCCGTTCCGCCCCGCGAGGACCCGGCTGACGCCCTGTGCAGCCGCGGCGGCCTCACGCTGGCCGAACTCCCCCAGGGCGCCAGGGTCGGCACCGGGTCACCGCGCCGGGCTGCGCAACTCCTCGCGCTGCGCCCGGACCTGACCCTCGTGGACATCAGGGGGAACGTGGAGACCCGGTTGCATCGCGCGGGAGCCGACCTGGACGCCGTTGTACTCGCGGCGGCCGGCCTGCGGCGACTCGGTCTGGCTGACGGGATCACCGAACTGTTCGACGTTGCGACCTTCGTGCCGGCACCTGCGCAAGGCGCCCTCGCCGTGGAGTGCCGCGAGGACGCACCGGCAGCGCTGCTGGAAGCCCTCGCCGACCTCGACGACCCGGCGACGCGGCTCGCTGCCCTGGCCGAAAGGGCGGTGCTGGCCAGGCTGGAGGCCGGCTGCGCGGCTCCGGTGGCAGCGCACGCACGCCTGGTCGACGGACGGCTGTCGCTGACCGCGACCGTCGTGGCCCTCGACGGATCCAGGCGGGTGACCGAGGAGGGTTCGTCCGAACCGGACGCCGCGGCCGCAACGGCCCTCGGCCGCCTGCTCGCCGACCGGCTGCTCGCCGCTGGCGCAGCCACCCTGGCCGAACTGGGCGCGGCAAAGCCACGACCACTGGCCGGCCGCCGCATCCTGTTGCCGGAACGCTGCCCCGCAGGGACGGCCGAGTCCCTGGCCAGTGCCGGCGCTGTCGTCGTGCAATCGAGGTTCACCACGCAACAGCCACTTCCCGACACCGCGTTCGAGGAGGCGCTCGCCGGGGGGTTCCACTGGCTGGTCGTGACCTCGGCCAACACAGTGGCGGTCCTGCGCCGGCAGGGACGTGACCTGGCAGCGCGCCTGCCCGCAGGAACACGGGTCGCGGCTGTCGGTCCGGCGACGGCTTCTGCGTTGCGCGCGGCCGGCATCACGGTGGACCTCGTCGCAGACCCCGGCGGTGGCGCCGCCCTTGTCGCTGCGTTTCCTGCCGGGAGTGGCATCGTCCTGCTCCCCGGTGCGGAGCAGTCGTCGCCAGAGCCGGCCGCCGGGCTCACCGCGAAGGGCTGGACGGTGCGTCGTTTCCCGGTCTACCGGACCGTCGTGGCTCAGCAACCACCAGAGGTGGTCTCGGAGTGGCCGCGCTTCGACGCGTTCGTCGTGACGGCTGGATCCGTGGCAAGGGCAGCCGTCGAGGCGGGCGGGCTCCCCGGCCCGAAGGTGGTCGCCATCGGCGAAGCCGCAGCAGACGCGTCCCGCGCCGCAGGGCTGGACGTG
>JBBRIY010000434.1:0-2329 GCA_038220215.1 Propionibacteriales bacterium | reverse complement strand
ACACCGGAACGAGAACGGCGTCCCCCGCACCGACTCCGCCGGTGGCGACGACCTTGATCCAGGAGGCACCCGCGTCGGCGAGTTGCTGCACCCGCCCCCGCAGGTGGGCCGGTCCGCGAGCATCGTCAGCACCGAGCAGCTCGACGCTGAGCGCTGCCCGCAGTCCGCCGACCTCCTGCGCCAGCTCGGCGGTGAGCCCGCCGGCATCACGGATGCTGGTGACGCCTGCTGCCAGCGTCCGGCTTGCGTTCAACCGGACGTCCGCCACCCGTTCCTCACGCGTGCGCCGCTCGCGGTCGGCCGCGTCGAAGGCCCGCCAGGCGAGGTGGGTGTGGACGTCGACGAAGCCAGGCGTCAGCCACAGGCCGGACGCGTCGAACCGCTCACCGACGGCCGCCGCATCGTCGTCCCCGCCGAAGACGCCGTCGGCGAGGATCACCGTCCCGGTGTGGAAGGTGCCGTCGATTCCGAGCACCTGCGCGTTCTCGAGCTGGACGCCGGTCATGTGGTCTCCTCCCACGCATCTGTGGCGGCCTGGCAGGCCTCGTCCCGCTTCCCGGGAACGCCGAGGGCGCCGGTCAACAGGTCAGTTGCCCCGAGCAGGACGTCGAGGTCCGCCGCAAGGCCGAAGTGGTTCACCCGGAACAGCTCACCGGCCAGTACTCCGTCACCGGGAGCCAGCAGCGCTCCGGGCTGCAGCATGTCGATGAGCTGTGAGGGCAGGGCCACCGTCGTGCAGATCGCGGCACGGCGTCCCGCGGCGGCCCAAGGACGCAGCCCGAGCCTGGTGACCACTGCCAGCGTCGCGGCCTGCGCGCGCCGGTGCCGCAACTCGACGGCTTCGAGGCCCTCGGCCTGTACCCGTCGCAAGGCGGCCAGCAGCGCCCGGGTCTCCAGCACCGACGGGGTACCGGGGATCCGGGAGCGATCGGTCCGCAGCCACCCGTCGGCCCAGTCGAGCAAGGACAGCGTCGAGGAGCGCGGAGCCACCGGGTTGTTCTCGATGCGCCGCCATGCCCGGTCGCTCATCGATGCTGCACTCACGCCGGCCGGCCCGGCGAGCGCCTTCTGGCCGCCGATGACGGCGACATCGATGCCCCAGTCGTCGACGGCGATCGGTTCGGCGCCGATGGCAGCCACCGCATCGACGACCGTCAGCACGCCGGCTTCGCTGGCCACCCCCAGCAGGGCGGCGAGTTCGAGGTTCGCTCCCGTCGCAGCCTCCGCCTGGGTGAGGACAACGGAGTCCATTCCCCGGAGCGCCGACCGGAAAGCGGCCTCCGACAAGCCCTGATAATCGACGACGAGATCGAAGACCTCTGCCCCCGTCCGCCGCAGCCACCCCCCGGACAGCGCGCCGTACGGCCCGGTCACCACGTTCAGCACCCGGTTGCCCGACCCGGCGACGCTACTGGCCACCGCCTCGAGCAACGTGGCAGCCTCCGCCTGGCACACCACGACGGACCCGGTGGTGCGCAGGGTCCTCGCGAGCAGCCCCTCCAGTTCCACGACCTCAGCAGGCTGCAGTGCTGGCTGGTCGAGCAGGGTTTCCGCGGCCAGTGCGCTCATGGCACGTCCATGTCGAGGTGTGGCTTCACGATGCGGGGGACGGCTTCCAGGAGCGCACGACTGTAGGGGTGCTCGGGGTGGGTGAAGAACCGCCCGGCCGGGGCGACCTCGACCAGCCGGCCACCCTGCAGAACGGCGACGTGATCGCAGACGGCATGGATCACCGACAGGTCGTGGGAAATGAACAATGTCGCGAGGTTCATCTGCGCCGACAAGCCCGAAAGCAGCTCCAGCACCGTCTTCTGCACGGAGGTGTCCAGCGAACTGGTCGGCTCGTCGGCCACCAGTACGGCGGGCTCCACCGCGAGGGCCCGCGCGATCGCGATCCGCTGCCGCTGCCCGCCCGAGAACTGCCGCGGGTACCGGTCGAGGGCCTCGGCCTCCAGCCCCACCAGACCCAGCAGTTCCTCAGCACGACGACGCCGACGGCGTGCCCCGTCCCACCGGGCCCCGACCCGCCCTCCCCGCTCGGGGTCCTGGTCGGGTGAAGCTTCGCCGAGGCCGTGGGTGCGAAGCAGTTCTTCCAGCACGAACCCGATGGTCAGGGCCGGGTTCAGTGACGCGAACGGGTCCTGGCCGACGAGCTGGATCGCGCGGCGCTCTTCGCGGCTGCGGTGCCCGGAGCGCAGCTCGACCCCGTCCAGCCGGATGTTGCCCGACGCCAGGGGAACAGTCCCGACGATCGCTCGCGCCAGCGACGTCTTGCCCGAGCCCGACTCCCCCACCAGGCCCACGATCCGGCCGGGAGCGACCTGCAGGC
>JBBRIY010000433.1:0-2355 GCA_038220215.1 Propionibacteriales bacterium | reverse complement strand
GTCCCGGCACGGCAGGTTGCCCGAGTGGCCAAAGGGAGCGGTCTGTAAAACCGTCGGCAACGCCTACGTAGGTTCGAACCCTACACCTGCCACCAGTGCATCGAAGGGCCTCCGGATTCCGGGGGCCCTTCGGCATTCCTCGTAGTCAGAGGGGTGATGGCCTGGCAGCGCTGGGGGCGTCTGGCCGCGTTCCTCCCGGGCGTGATGCCCGCTCAGCGGCCCGTCATCGTGGTCACGTCGAGGGCGCGCTCCAGCTGGTCCTCTGTGAGCTCCCCCCGCTCCACGTACCCCAGATCGCGCGTGGCCTCGGCAATGGTCAGGCCAGCCTTCACGGCATGCTTGGCGATCTTCGCCGCGGCCTCGTAGCCGATGATCCTGTTCAGGGGCGTGACGATGGACGGCGACGACTCGGCCAGCGTCCGGCAGCGCTCCACATCGGCGACGATCCCGTCGACGCAGCGGTCGGCCAGCAGCCGGGAGACGTTCCCGACCAGCGTGATCGACTCCAGCAGGTTGCGGGCCATCACCGGCAGCATGACGAGGAGGTCGAAGTTGCCCTGGGTGCCGGCGAACGTGATCGCCGTGTCGTTGCCGATCACCTGCGCTGCGACCATCACGGTCGCCTCCGGCAGCACCGGGTTCACCTTGCCCGGCATGATCGATGAGCCAGGCTGCAGGTCGGGCAGCGAGATCTCGCCGATGCCCGCGCGCGGACCCGACCCCATCCAGCGCAGGTCGTTGGCGATCTTCACCAGCGACACGGCGACGGTGCGTAGCGCCCCGGACGCCTCCACGAGCGAATCCTGAGCTGCCTGCGCCTCGAAGTGGTTACGGGCCTCGACGAACGGCAGGCCGGTGTGCCCCGCGACCAGGGCGATCACACGCGCAGAGAACCCGGCCGGTGTGTTGATGCCGGTACCGACGGCCGTGCCACCCAGCGGCAGTTCGGACAGGCGGCCCAGCGTGGCCTGCACCCGGTCGATGCCGTTGCGCACCTGAGCGGCATAGCCGGAGAACTCCTGTCCGAGGGTGATCGGGGTGGCGTCCATCAGGTGTGTCCGGCCGGCCTTCACCACGTCGGCGAACTCGGCAGCCTTCGCCTCGAGGGCAACGGCCAGCACATCGAGGGCCGGGACCAGTGACCCGGTGATCGCCTGCACGGCGGCGATGTGGATCGAGGAGGGGAAGACGTCGTTGGACGACTGGGAGGCGTTCACGTGGTCATTCGGGTGGACGGTCGACCCGAGCCGGCGGGAGGCGAGCGTCGCGACCACCTCGTTGGCGTTCATATTGGACGACGTGCCCGAACCCGTCTGGAAGATGTCGATCGGGAACTGGTCGTCGTGCTGTCCGGCGATCACCTCGTCGGACGCTGCGACGATGGCCGCGGACACCTCCGGCGCGAGTACGCCGAGCTCGGTGTTGGCGATCGCGGCAGCACGCTTGATCTGGGCCAGCGCTGCGATGTGAGGTCCGGCAAGGCCACGTCCGGAGATCGGGAAGTTTTCCACCGCGCGCTGGGTCTGGGCTGCATAGAGGGCGTCCTGGGGCACCCGTACCTCGCCCATCGTGTCGTGTTCGATCCGGAATCCGGTCATCAACTGCTCCCTTCGTCGCCCCAACCCTAGGCGGGCGGCCAGCCGTACAGTGTGGCCATGGCGCCGAGTATGGCCGAGCTGGCCGACAGCATCCTGCTGGCCACCGACGTCATTCCCGCCGGGCAGGTGAGCACCTACGGCGACATCGCAAAGGTCGTCGGCTGTGGCCCGCGGCTGGTGGCCCGCGTGCTCGCGGGCAGCGGTGGCCGGGTCTGCTGGTGGCGGGTGGTCCGTTCGAACGGCAGCATCGCCGAACACCTGGTGGCTGAGGCGTCCACGCGCCTTGCTCGTGAAGGGGTCGCCGTCCGTGCCGGAAGGGTGGACCTGAAGCTCCACAGGGCAGCCCTCGACTGATCCTCAGGCCGCTGACGCGTCCTTCGTCATGCCTCCTGTGCGGGACCGCCGAAAGTAGGCTGCTCCCATGACCGATCTTTGGCACCTGCGAATCGGTACGGCGGACCGCCGTGAGGCGGTCGCCCGCATCGACCGGGCCGCAGCAGAAGGACGACTGACGCCGGCGGAGGCCTCGGATCGCGCCGCGGGGGTCGGGGCGGCCATCACCTACGCAGATCTCGACCCGTTGATCGCTGACCTGCCGCCGATCGCGCCGGCGCCGGTGGCGATGGGCTGGAGCGTCACCAACCCGCTCCCGATCTCCGGCGGGATGTCGCGTGAGAAGCGCGACGGAGCCTGGGAGATCCCGCCGTTCCTGCGGCTCAGTGGTGAGCTCGGCACTGTGCGTCTGGACTGCCGTGAG
>JBBRIY010000432.1:0-2358 GCA_038220215.1 Propionibacteriales bacterium | reverse complement strand
TGACTACTTCAAGGAAGGTGCCATCGAGTTCGCCTGGGAGCTGATCACCGGCAGCCAGGCCGACGGCAACTACGGCTTCGACCCCGACAAGGTCTGGGTCACCGTCTACCTCGACGATGACGAGGCGTTCGGGCTGTGGCGCAAGGTGGGCATCCCCGAGGCGCGCATCCAGCGCCGCGGGCTCAAGGACAACTACTGGCACATGGGCATCCCCGGCCCTGGCGGTCCCTGCAGCGAGATCTACATCGACCGCGGCGCCGCGCACGGCCCCGACGGCGGCCCGATCGTCGACGAGGACCGCTTCCTGGAGATCTGGAACCTGGTGTTCCAGACCGAGGAGCTCTCCGCCGTCCGCGCGAAGGACGACTTCGACGTGTCCGGACCGCTGCCGGCGAAGAACATCGACACCGGCATGGGGCTGGAGCGCACGGCCTACCTGCTGCAGGGCGTTGCCAACATGTACGAGATCGACGAGATCTTCCCCGTGATCAGCCGTGCGGCAGAGGTGGCAGGGACCCGGTACGGCGCGGACCCGCAGGCCGACATCCGGCTGCGCGTCGTCGGCGACCATGTGCGCTCCGCGCTCATGCTGATGACCGACGGCGTCACCCCCGGCAACGAGGGACGCGGCTACGTGCTGCGTCGGCTGCTGCGGCGCAGCGTCCGGTCAATGCGACTGCTGGGCGTGCACGACCCGGTGCTGCCGGAGCTGCTGCCCGTAAGCAAGGACCTGATGTCGGCGTCGTACTCCGACGTGATCAGCCAATGGCCCCGGGTCTCTTCCGTTGCCTACGCCGAGGAGGAGTCGTTCCGGCGGACGCTGGTCGCCGGCACCCAGATCTTCGACCTCGCTGCGGGCCAGGCGCGCGCCGAGCACCGCACCGACATCACCGGTGACCGGGCGTTCGCGCTGCACGACACCTACGGCTTCCCGATCGACCTGACGCTGGAGATGGCCGCAGAACAGGGCCTCGAGGTGGACCGCGTCGGGTTCCGCACGCTGATGCAGGAACAGAAGGACCGTGCCAAGGCCGACGCGAGGTCCAAGAAGGGCGCCACCGTCGCCACGGAGGCCTACCGGACGCTTCGCGCGGACGGCGAAGTGCCGTTCCTCGGCTTCACCGAGCTCACGTCTCCTGCGAAGGTGCGAGGCATCATCGCCGACGGGCAGCTTGTCGACCGCGCGCGCCCCGGCGACGTAGTGGAGGTCGTGCTCGACCAGACCCCGTTCTACGCGGAAGCCGGCGGCCAGGACGCCGACTCCGGCCTGATCACCGGTGACGGCCTCAGCCTCGAGGTGCTGGACGTGCAGCGTCCGGTGCAGGGCCTCGTCGTGCACAAGGTGCGGGTCGCCGACGGCGAACTCGCCACCGGCGCAGCGGTGAGCGCAGCGGTCGACGGAATCGCGCGTGCGGGCGCCTGCCAGGCGCACACCGCCACGCACATCGTCAACGCCACCCTTCGCCAGTTGCTGGGTGACTCGACGCACCAGGCCGGCTCCTTCAACAAGCCCGGCTACCTGCGGTTCGACTTCAATTCCCCCGGGGCGCTCACCCCGGGCCTGAAGGAGGAGCTGGAGGGTGTCGCTAACGAGGCGATCCGTGCCGACCACCCGGTGACCGCCGTCGAGATGCCGCTGGCCGAGGCCAAGGCCCTCGGTGCGCAGGCCATGTTCGGTGAGAAGTACGGCAACATCGTCCGGATGGTCGAACTGGCCGGTCCGTGGTCGCGCGAACTGTGCGGCGGCACCCATGTGGAGCGCACCTCGCAGATCGGGCTGCTCAGCCTGATGGGGGAGTCGTCCGTGGGGTCGGGCCTGCGTCGGGTGGAGGCCTTCGTCTCCGCCGACGCCTTCGCGCACCTTGCTCGGGAACGTGCCCTCGTCGCCGGCCTCGCCGATCTGTTGAAGGTGCAGCCGGACCAATTGAACGACCGGGTTGCCCGGTTGATCGCCCAGGTCAAGGCGGCGGAGAAGGAGATCGCAGCCTTCCGCAGCCGTGAGCTTCTGGCCGACGTGCCGGCGCTGGTCGCTGCGGCGACGACGGTGGGCGGCTACCAGCTGGTCAGCAAGTACCTGCCCGACGTGGCCGCGGACGACCTGCGCTCGCTTGCCATCGAGGTGCGCAATGCCTTCGGCACTCGTCCCGGTGTCGTCGCCCTCGTCGGCGGACCTTCTGCCGGCACGGGAAAGCCCGTGCTGATCGTTGCAACGACCGATGCCGCCCGCAGCCTGGGAGCGAAGGCCGGTGCCCTCGTCGGCGTCGGCGCCCTTGCCCTCGGCGGGCGCGGTGGTGGCCGTGACGACCTTGCCCAGGGTGGCGGTAGTGACGCGACAGCCGCACCGCAAGCCCTCACCGC
>JBBRIY010000431.1:0-2377 GCA_038220215.1 Propionibacteriales bacterium | reverse complement strand
CCGAGCCGCGCAAGGACCTGACGCATCCGGATGCGGGGCTGGTCGGTGGACGTCACCCTCGCGCGCGGTTCTCCGGGCAGGCCATCCCCCTCGCCGTAGGGTCCATGGACGCCCTGGGTCACGCCGCCTCCGCTGAAGTTGGTAGTAAGACGCCTACTCTACCCGCGGAGCACGTTGGGCGTTCGGCGCCTTCCTCACCACCACGAGCTGATCACCGGTGCGCAACACGTCCGCTCCAGTCTCGTAATAGCGGCGCAGCGTGCGGTTGCGGACGACGGCGAGCACCTTCTCGCCCTCGATCAGGTTCGGGTCCTTGCCGTTCTCCTCTGCCGTGGCCTGCCGCTGCACGATCTCCAGGCCTTCAGCCGAGGTCAGCAGGTCCTCGATCACCTCGCCGAGCTGGGGGCTGAGCGAGCTCAGGCCCATCAGGCGTCCCACCGCATCGGAGGACGTGACAACGGCGTCGGCGCCCGACTGGCGGATCAGGGCGACGTTGTCGGACTCCCGGACGGCGACCACCACGTGGGCCCCGCGGTTGAGCTGCCGGATCGTGAGGGTGGCCAGAATGGCGGTGTCGTCGCGTCCAACCGTGACGATGACCTCCTTCGCCTTGGGAAGCTCGGCACGGTACAGAAGTTCACGCGCGGTCGCGTCGCCCTCGAACCCGGCCATGCCCTGTCGGTTCGCTGCAGCGACCGCAAGCGGGTTGGTGTCGATCACCACGATGCGCTCGGGCGCCATGCCACCCCGCACGAGGGTCGCGGTGGCGCTCTGGCCGGTGGTGCCGTAGCCGATGATGACGGTGTGGTTGCGCATGGTCTTCCTCCAGCGGGAGTCCTGCAGGGCCCTACGGCCCTCGTTGGCCAGCACTTCGACGGTGGTACCGACCAGGAGCACCAGGAAGGCGATCCTGATCGGTGTGACCACGAAGACGTTGATGATCCGTGCGTGCGGCAGCACCGGGGTGATGTCGCCGTAGCCGGTGGTGGTCATGGTGACCGTGGCGTAGTACAGGGCGTCGATAAAGCTGACCCCGTCATTGGCGGCGTGGTCCACGTAGGCGTCCCTGTCGACGTAGACGATCAGGGTCAGCAGGAGCAGCAGGCCGAGCGCCATCCCGAACCGCTGCACCAGCTTGCGCACCGGCGAGGTGTAGCGCGAAGGCAGGCTGACCTGGGCGCGACCGGCCCAGGATGCCTGGGATCCAAACCGGGGCCGCGGCGCTTTCATCAGACCGTGAGAACCGCGGAGGTTTCGGTGATCCCCAGCTTCGCCAGGTGCTCGCGCCCGCTCAGGAAGCTCAGTTCCAGCAGCACGGACACATGGACGAGTTCCGCACCGAGCCGGCGGATCAGGGCTGCGGTGGCGCCGACCGTCCCGCCAGTGGCGAGGACGTCGTCGATCACGAGCACCCGGGATCCGGGCATGATCGCGTCGGTGTGCACGGCCAGCGTCTCGTCGCCGTATTCAAGGGAGAAAGTCTGGGTGTAGACATCACCGGGCAGCTTGCCGGGCTTGCGGACGGGCACGAAGCCCGCGCCGAGCTCAAGGGCCACCGGGCCGGCGAAGATGAACCCGCGGGCCTCCATGCCGACCACGACGTCGATCCCGGCGGGCGCGCTGGCTGCGAGTTCTGACACTGCGGCCCGGTAGCCGGCCGGGCTGGCCAGCAGTGGGGTGATGTCCTTGAACAGGACCCCCGGCTTCGGGAAGTCGGGAATGTCGCGGATCAGGGAGGCGATCAGATCCCGGTTCTGCCGGCTCGCTGGCATCGTCACTTCCTGCGCTGACTGCGGGTCTGCCGGGTGCGCTGGCGCCTGGCCTCAGCCTCGAGGTCCGTGGCCGAGACGAGCCCCAGTGTGCCCGGGTCGACCACGGTCGCGGCCGCGGAGCCACCACCGACGGCGACGGTGACCGGCTTCGCCTTCGGCTTGTGCCCGGCCTTCTCGGTCGCACGGGCTGCCCGGCGTGCGAGACGCTCGCGGTGTTCGACCATGTCCGGGTCCGCCTCACGCATCTGTGCCAACAGTGGCGAGGCGATGAAGATGGAGGAATAGGCACCGGCGATCATGCCGACGAACAGGGCGAGGCCAAGGTCCTTCAGCGGCCCGGTGCCAAGGATGAACCAGCCGGTGAACAGCAGTGCGGCGACGGGCAGGACCCCAACGATCGTCGTGTTCAGCGACCGGACAAGGGTCTGGTTGACAGCGGTGTTGGCCGCCTCCGAGTAGGTGAGCCTGCTGTTGCTGATCTCGTGGGTGTTCTCGCGGATCTTGTCGAACACCACGACGGTGTCGTAGAGCGAGTAACCGAGGATGGTCAGAACGCCGATCATGGTCGCCGGTGTGACCGAGAACCCGACCAGGGCGTAGACGCC
>JBBRIY010000430.1:0-2384 GCA_038220215.1 Propionibacteriales bacterium | reverse complement strand
GCACCCAGCCGGCGCGGCGTGCTCGTGGACGGCGACGGACGCCTCGTCGGCACCGTTCGAGCCCAGGACGTGCTTGCCGCGATCGAGCGTCGGCCGGCAGGTGCAGTGGCGTGAAGTGGTTCCTCGGGCACCTCGACCAGGTGTGGCAGCTGATGCTGAGCCACGCCGTCCTCGCGCTGATCCCGCTGGTCGTCGGCCTGCTGCTGGCCATCCCGCTCGGCTGGCTCGCCAGGCGCTACCGGGTGCTGTACACGCCGCTGATCGCCGGTACCGGGTTGTTGTACACGATCCCGTCGCTGGCCCTGTTCATCCTGATGCCGCTGGTGCTGGGCACGGGCATCCTCGACCCCGTCAACGTGGTGGTCGCCCTCACCATCTACACGATCGCCCTGCTGGTGCGGACCGTCGCGGACGGCCTCGGCTCCGTGCCCGATGAGGTGGTGCAGGCGGCGACCGCCATGGGCATCGGACGCCTCCGGTTGTTCTGGTCCGTCGAGTTGCCGCTGGCCGTGCCGGTGATCGCCGCCGGCCTGCGGGTCGCTGCGGTGAGCAACGTGTCTATCGTCTCGGTCGCTGCCCTGCTCGGCATCCCGCAGCTCGGTTCGCTGTTCACCGACGGGTTCGCCCGAAACTTCCTCGACCCCATCGCTGTCGGCATCCTGGCCTGCATGGTGCTCGCCTTGGCCATGGACCTGGCGATCCTCCTGCTCAGCCGGGCGGTCACCCCGTGGCTGCGGACGGGGGCGACGGCGTGAACCTCTTGTGGACCTGGCTGACGAACCCGGAGAACTGGCAGGGGAGTTCCGGCATACCCGTTCGGATCGCGGAGCACCTGGCGTACTCCGCGGCGACGCTCGTCCTGGCGGCGCTTGTCGGCATCCCGCTCGGCCTGTGGATCGGCCACACCGGACGCGGTCGCATCGCGGTCGTGAACCTGGTCAACGGTATGCGCTCCATCCCGACGCTGGGCCTGCTCTTCGCCGCCGTCCTGGTGGTGGGGCCGATGCTCGGCGGTGACATCGCGTTCCTCCTGCCGTCCATTTTCGTGCTGGTACTGCTGGCGATCCCACCGATCCTCGCCGGGGCGTATGCCGGGGTGGAGGGCATCGACCCCGGGGCCCGGGACGCCGCCCGAGGGATGGGTATGAGCTCGATGGGGATCCTGTTCCGGGTGGAGGTGCCCTGCGCCCTGCCGCTGATCTTCAGCGGGCTCCGCTCGGCGGCGCTGCAAGTGATCGCGACAGCGACGCTCGCCGCATCCGTGAGCCTCGGCGGGCTGGGCAGGTTCCTGATCGATGGTCAGGCCTACCGCGACTACGGCCAGATGGCCGGTGGCGCCCTCCTCGTCGCGGTGCTCGCCGTCCTCGTCGACCTCGTCTTCGCCGGGGTGCAGCGGCTGGTGGTCTCGCCCGGCCTCGGCCCCACCCGTTCCGCCCGGCGCGTCCGCACCCGGGCCCAATTGGCAGTCAACCCGACCTGACACGTGATCAAGGAAGAAGGAAAGAGATGAAGAAACACCTCGCAACCCTCGCTGCAGCAGCCACGGCGCTGGCACTGACGGCGTGCTCCTCCGGCAACCCGCTTGCCAGCTCGGCGCCGGCAAGCTCCGCACCGGCCTCCAGCGGGGCGGCGATCTCCGTCGTCGTCGGCTCGGCCAACTTTCCCGAGAGCGAGCTTCTCGCCGAGATCTACGCCGGCGCACTGAAGGCCAAGGGCGTCACGGTCTCGACCAAGCTCAACATCGCCTCCCGCGAGACCTACGTGCCGGCCCTGGAGAACGGCGAGATCGACATGATCCCGGAGTACACCGGTGGCTTCTCCAAGTACCTCAGCGCTGATGCCGACACCTCGACCGAGGCGGCTGCGCTGGCCTCGCTGAAGTCGCTGCTGCCGGACAGCCTGACCGCTCTCGAGCCGTCGGCAGCACAGGACAAGGACTCGATCACGGTCACCCGGGCAACTGCCGACAAGTACTCGCTAAAGACCATCGAGGATCTCGCTCCGGTCGCCGGGGAGTTCGTGCTCGGTGGCCCGCCGGAGTGGAAGAACCGCGCGCTGGGGGTGCCCGGCCTGAAGAAGACCTACGGGCTCACCTTCAAGGACTTCAAGGCGCTGGACGTTGCCGGACCGCTGACCGTCCAGGCTTTGAAGAACGGCCAGGTGCAGGCAGCGAACCTGTTCACCACCGACCCGTCGATCAAGGCCAATGACTTCGTCTCGCTGGAGGACACCAAGCAGTTCTTCGGTGCCCAGAACATCATTCCGGTGATCCAGAAGGCCAAGGCGACGCCCGAGGTCACAGCGGCGCTGAACGCCGTCTCCGCGAAGCTCACCACCGACACGCTGGCCGCCATGGTCACCAAGGTCGTCGTCGACAAGGAGGA
>JBBRIY010000429.1:0-2391 GCA_038220215.1 Propionibacteriales bacterium | reverse complement strand
ATGCTGTCGTTCACCCTCGTCAGCCACATCGGCTACATGATCTTCGGCATCGCACTGGCCACTCCCGCAGCACTCGCCGGCTCGATCTACTACGCGGCCCATCACATCACCATTCAGGCGACCCTGTTCCTCGTGGCGGGGCTCATGGAACGGGTCGGGGGATCCACCTCGCTGGACCGGCTGGGTGGACTGGCCAAAGTCTCGCCTGTGCTCGGTGTGCTCTTCTTCGTGCCGGCGATGAACCTGGCCGGGATCCCACCCCTGTCGGGCTTCGTGGCCAAGCTGGGCCTCCTTCAGGCCGGCGTCGCGGACGGGACGCCAATGGCCTGGCTGCTGGTTACTGCCGGCGTCACCACGTCGTTGCTCACGCTCTACGCCATGGCAAAGGTCTGGAACCGGGCGTTCTGGGGTGTGGCCCCGGAGTCCGTCCTCGAGTCGGCCCGCAGCTACGACTCCCCCGAGCGGGGCCGGCCGCTGCCCCGGTTGATGGTGGGCTCCACCATGGGGCTGATCGCCCTCGCGCTGGCGTTCACCCTCTTCGCCGGCGACCTGTACAGCTACGTCGAGCGGTCGGCGTCCGCGCTGTTCGACCCCAGCTACATCGCAGCGGTCCTGCCGGAGGGGATGAGATGAACGCCACCAACCGACTACGGTTCCGCTTCCAGTGGCGCGCGGTGCTGCTGCTGGCCCTGATCTGGGTGCTGCTGTGGGGGGACGCTTCCCTGCTGAACATCCTCTATGGCGCGCTGCTGGGCTGGCTTGTGACCCTGGTGTTCTGGCTCGCCCCGATCCGGTACTACGGCAGCGTGCACCCGTGGCGACTGCTGGTGCTCGTGGCCACCCAGTTGAAGGAGCTCGCCGTCGCCTCCGTCCAGCTGGCGGTCGTCGCGTTCCGGCCGACGGTGCGGCTGCGGCCGGGTGTGATTCGCGTCCCGCTACGCAGCAACAACGACCTGTACCAGGTGGGTCTCGCGCAGCTGATCTGCATCGTCCCCGGCACGCTCGTCGTCGAAGTGGTCCGGCGGCCCCGGCTGCTGTACCTGCACGTCTTCGACCTGCCGGAGGAGACCAGCATCGAGGCCCAGCGTGCCCATGCCCTGGCCCTGGAACGACGCCTGGTGGAAGCGATCGGCAGCGCGTCGGAGATCGAGGCGGTGCGCCGATGATCTATATCCTCGGTGCTGCCGCGGTGATGCTCAGCGCCGCCGCGATCCTTACCCTGTGGCGGCTCGTCGCCGGCCCGACCCCGCTGGACCGGATCATCGCCTCCGACGTGATCGTCGCCATCGCCATCGCGGCCGTCGGGCTGTACTCGGTGATCGCAGGCAATTCGACCGGGCTGCCCATCGTGCTGGCCTTGTCGCTGGTCGGTTTCACCGGGGCTGTCGGGGTCGCCCGCCTGATCTCGTCCTCCGAAGGCGTGCGCAGGCTTTTCGACCGGCGGCAGGCGATGAAGGACGATGATGAGCGCTGAACTCGTGATGGACTACCTCGGAGCCCTCTGCCTGGCCGCCGGAGCCTTGTTCGCCCTGGCCGCAGCGGTGGGACTTGTCCGGTTCCCCGATGCGCTCAGCCGGATGCACGCAGCAACCAAGCCCGCCGTCTTCGGGCTGCTGCTGGTGCTGGCGGGGGTTGCCCTCGTCCTGCGGGATGCGAGGGTGATCACCCTTGTCATGTTCGCTGTGGTGATGCAGGTGATGACAGCTCCCGTCTCTGGGCACCTCGTCGCCCGTACCGCCCACCGCAACGGGCAATGGGATACCGAGGACGCCATCGTCGACGAACTCGCCGAGGACCAGGCAGCCGACTCCGACTAACCCATCCTGACCAGACCGGACCGAATTGGGGGCTCGGGCGGTAGGCGGAGACCGTCGGGTCACCGCCGGCCCAGAACCGCCACGGGCGCTGGGAGGCGACGCTCACACCGACCCGTGGTCCGGCGAGCACCGGACCGGTGGATGGACCTGCCTCCAGCTCGAGGTCGCCTTCGGCGAAGCGCCGTCCGGAGTCGACCAGCGACCAGCCGAGGGCGCGTCCGAAGTTTCCGGGGCCGCGGGCGAGTGCCCGATCGGGCACCCCCGGCCGGCGCTGCCGCACGAGGCCGAGGCCGGCCACCACCCGTCCGGCCCGCAGTAGCACGGCTGACCCGCCACCGTCGGTGCCGCACACCACGTTGCCGCAGGTGTGGAGCCCGTGCGACAGGTAGCAGTACAGGGTTCCCGGTGGGCCGAACAGGTCGCGGGTCCGCGGCCGGGGTCCGATGAACGCGTGCGCCGCCGGGTCGTCGGCACCGGCGTACGCCTCCACCTCGGTCAGCCGGACCGTGATACCACCATCGGTGAGGAGCGCGCCGACCAGCAGCGGGGCGAGGTCGACGGCGGGCAGGGTGAG
>JBBRIY010000428.1:0-2394 GCA_038220215.1 Propionibacteriales bacterium | reverse complement strand
GGCTCTACGAGGCCGGGTTCACCGGCACGGTGTCGGTGGAACACGAAGACCCGATGTGGGGCGGCACTCCGGAGAAGGTGACCGAAGGGCTGCGGATCGCCTACGACACGCTGCGTCCACTGATCGGCGACGTCAACGTCTGAGCCTCGACGACCCGGTCAGCCCAACTGCGTGACGGCTGCTTCTCCCAGCATCTCGATGGCCTTGTCGAAGGCCTCGATCACCTCGGGATCGTCGTAGTGCGCCGAGATCTCCGCCGCGGCGAGCATGCCGCCGAGGAGGGTCTGGGCAACGGCCCACGGTTCGGGCTGAGGACCGAGCACCGGGCCCGTCTTCGGCCAGCGGCGCGGCCAGCCGGTGCCGCACCAGTCGTCCAGGTCGTCGGCGAACTGCCCACCGAAGCCCCGGCCGCCGGCCAGCGCTGCTGCCGTGATCTTGTTCATCAGCCGCGCACCGACGACGACGCCGGCCGGCGGCAGTGGCTGCGGGTTCAGGGCCACCTCCGCTGCGTAGCTGGTGGCAACGAACTCCGGGCGGAGCGGGCCGCGCGGGATCACGTCCGCGGCCTTGGGATTGAGCGCGATGACCAGCGCAAGGCGGTCCCCGGACATCAGGGCACGCAGGATCTGTGACGTCGAAGCCATTTCTGGTCCTTCCTCGAAGTGGTGGCCTCCGCAAGATCCCCCGAACTCGCGGATGCCTCGTCCTTCAGAGCCGGCCGACGGCGGCCTGATACCTCTTCGGGTCGGGCGGGTAGGTTCCCAATCATGAAGGCACTTCTCTACGACCAGTACGGCGGCAACGACAGGTTCAGGATCGGGGCGATCAGCGACCCGCTGGTCGGGCCCGACTCGGTGCTGGTGAAGGTGGTGGCTGCCGGCCTCAACCCGGTGGACTACAAGGTGCGCGAGGGCTACCTGCAGGGACTCATGCAGGCGGTGTTCCCCGTCGTGCCTGGCTGGGACGTGGCCGGCGTCGTCGTGAAGGCCGGCCTCGACACCCCGGAGTTCTCCGTCGGCGACGAGGTCCTCGCCTATGCCCGCAAGGACTACGTGCACGGCGGGACGCTCGCAGAACTCGTCGAGGTGCCGGTGCGCACGGCCGCCCACAAGCCGTCAGGCCTCAGCTTCGAGGACGCGGCGGCCCTGCCGCTGGCGGGCCTCACCGCCCTGCAGACGGTGCGACGCTCTGGCCTCACCGCCGGGTCCACCGTCCTCGTGCATGCTGCCGCCGGTGGGGTGGGATCGTTCGCGACCCAGTTGGCACGGATGGCCGGCGCCCGCGTCGTCGGCACGGCGGGGGAGTCCAACCACGACTACCTTCGCGACCTGGGCGCAGAGCCGGTCTCCTACGGTGAGGGTCTCGTCGCCGCAGCGAAGGCCCTTGTGCCGGATGGTTTCGACGTGATTCTGGACTATGTCGGCGGGCAGGCGATCGACACTGTTCCCGACCTGCTGCGTCCGGGTGGCTCGGTGGTCTCGATCGCCGATGATCGCGTCACAGGACTCGGAGGCACCTACGCGTGGGTGCGTCCCAATGGCGGTGAGCTCGCAGAGCTCGCGGCGATGGTGGCATCGGGACGTCTGAGCGTCACCCTCTCCGAGGTGTTCGACTTCGAACATGCCGCGCAGGCCTACGCCGCACTGGAAGGCGGCCACACCCGCGGCAAGATCGTGGTGCGCCTGTAGCCGTTCCCCCGCCTGGTGCGACTTGGCACACCGAACTCGGTGCGCCAAGTCACTGCCTGCACGCTTCACCTCGTGTGCGATCATTCCGGCAGGTGTTGCCGGCCGCACGTGGTGCCAGCGCCGAGACAGGGGTGCCATGTCGAACCCGTACCAGCCCGCAGGGATCCGCTTCGGGGCGGCGTACTACCTGGAGTACCAGCCGTCGCCGGAGCATCTCCAGCGTGACCTTGACCTGATGGCCGAAGCACACTTCACCGTGATCCGGGTCGGCGAATCGGTCTGGTCCACCTGGGAACCGCGCAACGGCGTCTTCGACCTCGACTGGCTCGAGCCCGTACTGGACGGGGCCCACGCCCGCGGCATCGGGGTCATCCTCGGCACTCCCACCTATGCCGTCCCGCCGTGGCTGGCCAATGCCTACCCCGAGATCGCCGGGGAGCCGAAGACCGGGCAGCGGATGCCGTGGGGGTCACGGCAGGAGATCGACTACACCCACCCGGCGTTCAAGTTCCACGCCGAACGGGTGATCCGCAAGACCGTCGCGCGCCATGCCCGGCACGCCGCAGTGATCGGCTACCAGGTCGACAACGAACCCGGCAACCTGCTGCTCCACAACCGCGGCACCTTCGTCGCCTTTCGGGAATGGCTGAAGGACACCTATGGCGACGTCGAGACCCTGAACCGCGAGTGGGGCCTCGTCTACTGG
>JBBRIY010000427.1:0-2420 GCA_038220215.1 Propionibacteriales bacterium | reverse complement strand
CGCAACACCGTCACCGGCTCCTCGACGGCCGACGCCCTCGTGCTGCTGGTCGACGTGCGCAAGGGCGTGCTCGAGCAGACCCGTCGCCACCTGGCGGTCGCAGCCCTGCTGCGGGTGCCTTCGGTGGTGATCGCCATCAACAAGGTCGACCTGATCGCGTACGACGGCGCTGCCTACGCCGGAATCGCACAGGAACTGGCAGCGATCGCCACCGGCCTGGGCATCGCGGGCGTGCACACGCTGCCGGTGTCTGCCCTTGTCGGGGACAACATCGTCGACCGCTCCGAGCGGATGGCCTGGTACGACGGGCCCAGCCTGCTCGAGCTGCTGGAGGAACTTCCGGTGGCCAGCGAGCCCGGTGTCGGCTTCCGCTTCCCGGTGCAGCTCACCCTGCGTCCGCAGGAGGCCGCGCGCGAGCAGAGGTACCGCGAGTACCGCGGCTATGCCGGGCGGGTCAGTGCGGGGTCGGCACGCGTCGGCCAGGAGGTGGTGGTCCTTCCCGAGGGCGTGCACACCCATATCGCGGGCATCGACTTCGCCGGCGTCGAGCTCACCGAGGCCGTCGCCGGTGCCTCGATCTCGCTGCGCCTGGCAGACGAGGTGGACGTGGCCCGTGGCGAGCTGATCTCGTCGGTCGCCGATGCGCCGGCGCCGGTGACCGAGCTGGACGCCATGGTCTGCTGGCTGGCCGACCGGCCACTGCTGCCGGGCGCTCGCGTGCTGGTCAAGCACGGTACGCGGACGGTGCAGGCCCGGGTCTCCGAGATCGTCGCCAAGCTCGACCTCGACGCGATGGCTCCGGAGGAGGCGGACCAGCTCGCCCTGAACGACATCGGGCGGGTGCGGGTGCGGCTGGCCTCACCGGTGCTCGCGGAGGATTACACGGTGACCCGGCACGGCGGCTCGTTCCTGATGATCGACCCGCAGACACAAGGCACGCTCGCCGCGGGCATGATCCGCGGGCACGAGGTCTTCGGCAACGACTTCACCGCCGACAGCTGGTCGATCTGATGCGCCGCTGCCCCGATCTCGTCCTCGCGCTGCACGGCACAGAGAGCGCCGCCGGCCAGCAGGTGGCCAGCGACCTCGTGCTCGCCGTTGCTGCCCGGCTTCCGGGCGTCGAAGTGCACCTGGGTTGGGCCGATGTCCTCACCCCGACCCTCACGGAGACCCTCACCGCCATCGGCGAGGCCGTGGTCGTGCCCGGGTTCCTTACCGCCGGCTACCACGTCACCAGTGACCTTCCGGCAGCGATCGAGGCCGCCGGTGGGCGTGCGCGCCTGGCAGGCCTGATCGGGCCTGCCCTGGTTGAGGCTGTTGCCGATCGGCTGCGGGCATCGGGAGATCCTGGCGATGCGGTCGTGCTGGCCGCTGCAGGCTCGAAGCGTCCGCGCTCGATCGCTGAGGTCACCGAAGCCGCCCGGCAGTTGTCTGACCTGGTCGGGCGCCCGGTGTTGGCGGGCTTCCTCACCGCGGCGCGGCCGTCCGTGACGGAGGCCGTGGCACAGTTGAGGTCATTGGGGCACGACCGGATCTCGATCGCCAGCTACCTGCTGGCGCCCGGGGTCTTCTCCGAACGGCTGCACGCGTGCGGGGCTGACATGGTTTCGGCCCCGATCGGGGTACACCCCTTGGTGGTGGAAGCTGTGGCAAGCGCCTACGCTGCCGTGGTTGACGAACGACGAGATGTGCCCGGCCAGGCTCCGGGTGTGGGAAGAGAACGCATCGCATGACCGAAGTGACCACGCTCGACCATGTTGTCATCCGCTTTGCCGGGGACTCCGGCGACGGGATGCAGCTAACCGGCAACCGGTTCACCCACGAGACGGCGATCGCGGGCAACGACTTCTCCACCCTGCCGAACTTCCCTGCCGAGATCCGCGCACCAGCGGGGACGGTGGCCGGTGTCTCCAGCTTCCAGCTGCACTTCGCCGACTTCGACATCCGGACGCCCGGCGACCGGCCCGACGTCCTCGTGGCGATGAACCCGGCAGCCCTCAAGGCCAACCTCGCTGACCTGCCGCGGGGTGGCCTGATCATCGCCGATTCCGCCGACTTCACCGCGCGCAACCTCGCCAAGGTCGGTTACGCCTCCGATCCGCTCACCGACGGCAGTCTCGCCGACTACCAGGTGCATGCCTTCGACCGGTCCGGACTGTCAGTCGCTGCCGTGGCAGCGATCGGCCTGGGACGGAAGGAGGCCGGGCGGACGAAGAACATGTACGCCCTCGGCCTGCTGGACTGGCTGTACAGCCGTCCGGTGGAGGGCACGATCACCGTCCTGGAGAAGAAGTTCGCCAAGGCACCCCAGGTCCGCGATGCCAACATCGCCGCGCTGAAGGCCGGGTACGCGTTCGGCGAGACCACGGAGGTCTTCACGAACCGGTTCAAGGTTGCGGCAGCGCCCGTCGCAGCCGGCA
>JBBRIY010000426.1:0-2428 GCA_038220215.1 Propionibacteriales bacterium | reverse complement strand
GAAGTACCCGAACATCACGCTCGACCGGCACGCGCAGTCCTTCGACGACCTGCAGAAGACCGGACGCCTGGTGCTGACCGGGCCTGACGCGCCGGACGTGATCGAGGCGAACAACTCCCGTAGCCAGATGGGTGCTTTCGTCAGCGCCGGTCAGCTGGTGTCACTGGATCCGTACGCGGAGGCGTATGGCTGGATGGACCGCTTCCCGCAGTCGGTGCTGAAGCTGTCGTCCTACTCCACCGACGGCAAGGCGTTCGGATCGGGCAGCCTGTTCGGGCTCCCCCAGGTGGGCGAGGTCGTGGGCTTCTACTACAACAAGGCCAAGCTGGCGAAGCTGGGCCTCTCAGTCCCCGCCACGTGGGCGGACCTCGTGGCGCAGCTGAAGACGATCAAGGACGCCGGCGAGACCCCGCTGGTGCTGGGCAACCTCGAGAAGTGGCCGGCCATCCACGTGTTCGGCCCGCTGCAGGGTGCCCACACTCCCGCGGACGAGATCACCAACCTCGCCCTCGGTAACCCCGGTGGTGACTGGACCGATGGGACCAACGTCGCCGCGGCGACCGAACTGCAGGACTGGATGAAGGCCGGCTATTTCAACTCCGACGTCAACGGCGCGGCCTATGACGACGTCGTCGCGAGGTTCGGCAAGGGCACGGGCGTCTACTTCCTCGGCGGTTCCTGGAACACCCCGACCCTGGAAGCCGCCCTGAAGGGCGACGTCGGCTTCATCGCCCCGCCGCCGGTTGAGCCATCCGCCGGGCCGTCGACGACCGGTGGCACCTCGCTGCCGTTCGCTGTCACGTCCGCGTCGAAGAACCCCGACGCCGCTGCGGCCTACATCAACTTCATCACCAGTGATGACGCGATGAAGGTGATCGCAGCCAAGGGCAACCTTCCGGTGCTGCACGCGTCCGAGCTCGCCCCGACGTCCGGCGTCGGCAAGGAGGTGTACGCCGCCTACGAGCTGGTGACAACCAAGGGCCATCTGCTGCCGTACCTCGACTACGCCACGCCGACGTTCTCCGACACGCTCGGGGCTGCGCTGCAGGACCTGATCGCTGCGAAGAAGACCCCCGCAGAGTTCGGCACGGCTCTGCAGAAGGACTATGGCGACTTCATCAAGGGCTGAGGTCCGTCCTTCCCGGCTGGCTCGGCGACGCCAGGCCAGCCGGGAAGGACGAACCCCGGCAACGCCCTACCTCTATATCGCTCCGGCGTTCGTGGTCTACGCGGCATTCCTGCTGTTTCCGCTCGCGCGGGCCGCGCAATTCTCGCTCTACGCCTGGGACACCGTCTCCCCCGCGACGTTCGTTGGCCTCGGGAACTACGTGACCATGTTCAACGACCCCGACCTGCTCAGCTCCTTCGGGCACTCGGCGATCCTGATCCTCTTCTATGCCGTGCTGCCGATCTGCCTCGGGCTTGTCCTGGCGGCGATCCTCAACCGGGCCCAGGTCCGCGGGCTGGGCTTCTTCCGCACGGTGATCTTCCTGCCGCAGGTGATCGCCATGGTGGTGGTCGCCGTGGCCTGGACCCGGCTCTACTCCACCGACGGCTCCATCAACGCTGCCCTGCGGCTGGTCGGCCTCGGCGACCTGGCCCGCGCCTGGCTCGGCGACTACACCTTCGCCCTGCCCGCCGTCGGATTGATCGGCACCTGGGTGGAGACCGGCCTGGTCACCGTCCTGTTGCTGGCGGGCATGGGACGGACCTCGCGCGACCTGTATGACGCCGCACGACTGGACGGCGCCGGCCCGGTGGCCGAGTTCTTCGCGATCACCCTGCCGGCGGTGCGGGGCGAGATCGTCGTCGCTGCGACGTTGACCGTTGTCGCCGCGCTCAAGAACTTCGACATCATCTACATGACCACCCGCGGAGGCCCCGGCATGGCCACCTCCGTCCCGTCCTATCAGGTCTACAACCAGGCCTTCGGGCTGGGCCAGGTCGGCATGGCCACGACGATCGGCGTGACCCTCGCCCTGCTGATCTTCGGCATCAACCTGATACTGAACCGGTTGGGTGACAAGGCGGCGGAGGACTGATGGCCCGTCGACGCAACACGTCCCCGGTCGAGGTGGGCGCCAATTATGTGATCCTTGCCGGGATGGCGCTCGTGTCCCTGTGGCCGATCCTGTCCATCCTTGCCCAGGCGTTCGGGCCGTCGAACGCGTCCGTCGACCCCGGCGGGCTGCACCTGGAGAACTTCACGCTGGCCTGGAGCCAGGGCCAGTTCTCCAGCTACATGCTCAACTCGGTCTCCGTGTCCGTCACCGTCGTGCTGATCTCCGTTGCGCTGTCGGTGCCGGCCGGCTATGCGTTCGGGACGATGACGTTCCGCGGCAGCACGCCGCTGTTCTACCTGTTCCTCTTCGGGATCATGGTGCCGACCGAGGCGATCCTCGTGCCGCTCTTCTTCGACCTGCGCCAG
>JBBRIY010000425.1:0-2432 GCA_038220215.1 Propionibacteriales bacterium | reverse complement strand
GCTGATCCCGAGGCGGACGGCGTAGCGGGCAGATGCGTTCATACCCGGTGCAAGTCCGCCGGCGTGGATGATCGCGATCCGGCGGCTCTCGTCGGATGCGTCGATCCGGCTGGGCTCGACCAGTTCGGCGAGGATCCGTGCGGCTTCGTTGAACGAACCACCGCGCAGTTCCTTGGCGGCGGCGTAGTCGCCGGAAGCGATCAGCTGCGGCACCAGCCGGGTCTTTGCCACCGCCTCCACAAGGGGCACCCGGGTCACCCTGTTGCCGCGGAACCCGATAACCGGGCCTGCGGTCTCCGCGGTGGCGGTGAGCACCTCGATGACGGCCTCGTAGCCGAGCCAGGTCGAGGCCCACCTGTCGTAGGCGCTGGGGGCGCCGCCGCGCTGAACATGGCCGAGGATGGTTACCCGGGCATCCTCGTGCAGGATCTCCTCGAGCACCTGCCGTACGTAGCCGGACGTGATCGGCTTGCCCTCCCGGTCACAGGCACCCTCGGCGATGACGACCAGGGAGTCCCGACGCCCCTCCTGCCGTCCTCGGTGCAGCGCGGCGCACATCCGTTGTTCCCAGCCCGCCTCGGGTGGGTCCTCGGGGATCAGGACGAAATCGCAGCCGCCAGCGATCGCGCTCATCAGGGCCAGGTAGCCACAGTGCCGGCCCATCACCTCGATAACGAAACTGCGCTGGTGGCTGGCCGCGGTGCTGGAGAGGGCGTCGGTCGCGTCGACGATGCGGTGCAGGGCGGTATCGGCGCCGATGGTCATGTCCGTCCCGACCAGGTCGTTGTCGATCGAGCCGACCAGCCCGGCGAACATCAGGGCAGGGTGGGCGTCGGCCACCTCCTGCGCGAGGTCGCCGGCGGCCACCAGTTCGCTGATCAGCTCAACCCATTCCGACCGGAATTGGTCCAGGCCGGACAGCGACCCGTCCCCGCCGATCACGATCAGCCGGTCGATCCCGTTCTCGAGCAGGTTACGGGCGGCCCGCTTTCGCCCGTCGCGTTCGCGGAAGTCATTCGACCGGAAGGTGCCGATCATCGTCCCGCCCTTGTGGAGGATGCTGCCGACGTCCTCCCAGGCGAGTTCGGAGATGCCGTCACCACCGTCGACCATGCCTTGGTAGCCCTCATAGATGGCGAACACCTGGGCGCCGAGGCTGACCGCTGTGCGCACCACCGCACGCACGGCCGCGTTCATGCCCTGGGCATCGCCACCGCTCGTGAGGATGCCGATCCGCTTGCCGGCCCCGAGTTTGTCGGTCGGCCCCATCTCAACGTCGGTGGTCATACCGACATTCTTTCGCGCCAGGGCGCCCTGCGCTGGCGGATGGGGTCAGGCCAGGCCGAGGTATTCCTCGAGAGTCAGGGAGTTGCCCTTGAACTTCATCGCGTCGGCCTTGCCGATGAAGCGGTAGTGCCAGGGCTCGTAGTGGTAGCCGGTGATCTTCGCCTTGCCGTTCGGGTAGCGGAGAACGAACCCGTAGGAGTGGGCGTGTGTGAACAGCCACTTGCCCGTGGTGGTGCGGGCCATCGGGAGGCTCCACGTGACGCCATCCCACAGGTCGACGGCCAGCCCCGTCTGATGCTCGCTGGCGCCGGCGGGGGCGTAGAAGCTGAGGTTCTGCGGGTAGTTGCGCTTGGCGCGCTGGTAGCTGGCGTTCTGGGTGGCCCAGTTGCGATAGCCGCTTCGCACCCGGATGCGGACCCCGTCGGCCTTGGCTGCCGCGGTCAGCTTCGCCAGCGCCGCCGCGGTCGTCGACTCGAGGCGATAGGCGCCTGACGGGTTCTTCGGGGCGTAGGCGGCGGTGATCCGGTGCTTCTTGGAGATCACCGGGATGCCCCGGACCGTGTAGGGCTTGTTGAGCTGCGAACCCCTCCTGGTGTCCTTCGCGGGTGCGGTGGACGTGGGTTTCGGCGTCGGCTTCGGGGACGGCGTCGTCGCGCTCGGAGACGGGGTCGGGGTCGGGGCGAACACGGCCGGCGTCGTCGTCGCGGGGACGCTGACCGGGACCGGTGAAGCCACCGGGCTGGCGGTGCAGCCGGTGAGGGCGAGCACGGCGGCGAGCGCGAGTGTGCTGCTGCGCCAGGTCACCGCAGCTCGCGCCAGGTCACGCCGTTCCAGCCGCGGCCGCGCTTGGCTGCCGGAGGGTCGAACCGTCTCAGCGCCGACATCGTGCCGACCGCGGTGTTCCGGCCGGCGCGCCACGTTTTCACGGCCGTGCTGGCCTTCGCCGTCCGTGTGGACAGCTGTCGCCCTTCGCTGGTCCGCCCGGCGCTGGCGTCATTGGCCTCGCCGGCTGACGCTCCCGACCCGGCGTCGTGGTGGTGACGGTGACGGGGAGGATCGCTGGTTGTCGGGGTCGGGGTCGGAGTTGCGCTGGGCTGCGGCGGTCGATTGTGGTGGTGGCCCCTTGACGGGGAACTGCTCGCCGT
>JBBRIY010000424.1:0-2477 GCA_038220215.1 Propionibacteriales bacterium | reverse complement strand
CACCAGCCTGTCGAAGACTCCCTTCTCGGTGCCGTACCACTTGTGGCTGATGTCGTGTGCCAGGAGCCGGAAGGCACGGTCGTTCGGGATGAAGGCGGTCAAGGCAACAGAACCGTCGGTGAGCAGCTTGACGTTGCTGTCAGGCTTGGCTGCCAGGACGCCGAGGACGGCCTGGGTGACGATGTCGTAGTCGTACCAGTTCTTGTCGAACGCGCCGTTGCCGTCGGCGGTGAGGACGGCGGCCAGGCTGACCTCGCCGGGGGCTGGAGCGGCCTGGGCGGGGACGACTGCCAGGGTGGTGGCCATTGCGCCGGCGAATACGACAGCGGCGAGCCGACCGAGGGTGCCTCGGAGCTTCATTCTGGGTTCCTTTCGCTGAAGAGCTGCGCTGTTGCAGCACACCCTCTCTTCCGCTCGCGCCCCGCTGCTGGATGCACGTGCGCAGCAACTGCCCTCGCCGTTTCTCAGCGACGGCCCGGGAGGTCTCGGCTGCCACCCAGGACGAGGGTCACTCGGGCGTCCACGTCGGCGAGGCCGGCGTCGTCCAGTGCCTGCCGCAGGCCGACTTCCTGGATGCTGGGTGGAGGGCCGAGTGCCACGATGCGCAGTGCGCCCTGCCGGACGCTGATGTCGCTGATCTGCCAGCCCTGAGCCTCCGCCCACGCCGTGGCCGCCGGAGTGGCCCGGGCCACGACCAGTTCCTGCTGCAACACCAGGGCACTGCCCAATGCCAGCGGGACGGCGATGACGGCCACCGATCCCAGGGCGGTGACCAGGGCTCCGCGGTTGAAACGGCCAACGCGCACGCCCAGCGCGACTGCCGCCGGGCGTACCCGGTACGCCAGGAAGATGACGGTGCCGGTGGCGATGATCGCCGTGACATTGGTCATGAACAGCAGGAGCGCCCCCAGCGCCTGCTCGACCGATCCGGATTCGAGGGTCAGGCCGACGACCGCGAGCGGCGGAACGAGGGAGATCGCGATGGCGACACCGGGCAGGGTGTCGGACACGTCAGTGCGCACCATGGCGAACGCTCCCACCCCTCCGGTGGCGAGCGCTGCGACCAGGTCGATCAACCGCGGGCTGACCCGGGCTGCGACTTGCGCGTTGGTGTCGGCAAGGAGGTGCGTTGGGGTGGTCAGCCCCAGCAGGAAGGCGATGGCGATCACGCAGGCGGCGCCAGCAAGAACCATGCCCAGGTTGCGCAGGATCAGGCGCCGGTCAGCCAGCACCACTGACAGCGCAGTGCCCAGGATCGGGGTCATCAGGGGCGCGACGATCATGGCGCCGATCACGGTGGCGGTGGAGTCCGCGATGATCCCTGCGGTGGCGATCACCGTCGCGAGCACGATCAGCACCCAGAACGACGACAGTTTGTTGCGGTGATCCACGCCTTCCGTGACCAGGAGCTTCGACATCAGTCGCGAGACGTCGACCTGGCCATCGACGGACCGTCCCTCGGTATCTCGCTCGCCGCTGTCGCCCATGTCGACAATCATGGGGCCGTGCCGGCCCGGTACGCCGGAGGCGCTCCCTGCGTGCGGGGCACCCTCGGGGGGCTCCCTGGCCCGCTGTTGTGACGCCTCAGCCGATCCAGGTGAGTTCATCCGGTGCCGGGAACGGCAGCGCGAACAGTTCCGGCTTCGAGCCGATCGCCGACGCATCGCCGAAGTCGTCGGCGACGGCGACGATGCCGGCCGTGCTCACGTCGCCGATCCGCACTCGGCGTACCGTGCCGTCCGCCAGCCGTAGCGAGTACTGATCAGCTAGGTATCCGATGCCGAGGGCCTCGAGGGTCTCCTCAGCGTCGAACCAGTCGAGGGGAACGCTCGTGTGCGTCCGGCCGAGGAGGTCGATGACGTGGAAGGCCTCACCCTCGGGGACCAGCCATCCGACGAGGGTGCCGTCGCCCCGACGATGCTGGATCCACCCGACGCCTGGCATGGCGGCGAGCCTACGCATGTACGGACCTCGCCCGGAAGCCGGGTCGCCCTGCGGTGCCTCGGCTAACCTTTGGTCGCTGGGCGCGAACCTGCCCGCCCCGAACCCGTACCTGCACCTGAAGGACACGCATGCTCACTGTCAACGCGTACGCAGCCCCCTCGGCGACCGAGCCCCTCGTCCCCACCACCGTCGAACGCCGGGACGTGGGCCCGAAGGACGTGTTGATCGAGATTCGCTACGCCGGCATCTGCCACTCCGACATCCACACCGTCCGCGGCGAGTGGGGTCAGATGACCTACCCGCTCACGGTCGGCCACGAGATCGTCGGTGTGGTCACCGAGGTAGGTACCCAGACCAGCCTGCACGCCGTGGGTGACCGCGTCGGCGTCGGCTGCATGGTCAACTCCTGCCAGGAGTGCGCGAACTGCCTTGCCGGTGAGGAGCAGTACTGCTCGAACGGCAATGTCGGCACCTATGCCTCGGTTGACCGGGACGGCACGATCACGCAGGGCGGCTACTCCACCCACGTGGTG
>JBBRIY010000423.1:0-2492 GCA_038220215.1 Propionibacteriales bacterium | reverse complement strand
AGCAGGTAGCCGATGCCCTGCTGCGCGATGTTCACCACCAGGCCGAGCGCGGCCAACCCCAGGAGGGCGCGGTCGAGGTGGTAGTCGTTGAAGCTGGTCAGCAACGCGCACGGCAGGGTGATGCCGAGCACCAGTTTCGCGAACAGGGCGAAGTGGTCCTTCGTCACCCAGCCCAGCCGCTTGATGCCCAGGCCGATGCCGACGATCGCCACCAGCGACAGGGCCCGTGCAGCGATCTCCAGCATGGCTGGAAACCTACCGGGGGCCACGGTCGCGACCCACCGCCGACCAAAGTGGCCAGCGTTGCCGGCGGTGGACGCGGGTACCGCCCCACCGGTGGGCGACGTAGCTTGAGCTCGAGATATCCGGAGGACCCCTTGGCGACAGAGGAACTGCCCGCGCTGCTGCGCAGGCTGGTGCTTCCCGTCTACCTGCCCACAGCCCTCTACGCCACCGGAGCTGCCGCGATCGTTCCGGTGGTTCCGCTGATCGGCCTCGACCTCGGGCTGAACGTGCCTCAGGTCGCCCTGCTCGGCACCGTCGCCGGACTGCTGACCGTGATCGGGCCCCTGCCCATGGGTCAGCTCGTCGCCCGAATCGGTGAACGGGCAGCCCTGATCCTCGGCGGGCTCGTGTCGATCGCCGCCATCGTCGGCTGCCTCTTCGCCGCCTGGCCGGACGGGGCCTCCGCCCTTCCGGTGTGGGCGGCGGCGCTGTTCTGTGGCTCGATCCTCGTGATGAACGTTGGCGACATCACCTGGGACCTCGGTCGCCAGACCTACATCGCCGACGAGATCCCGGTGCACCTGCGCGCGCGGGCGATGAGCCTGTTCGGCGGCACCATGCGGGTGGGACGGATCATCGGCCCGCTCCTCGGCGCCGTGATGATCACCGTTGCCGGACCCGCGGCAGCCTTCCTCGTGCACCTGGTTGCTGCCATCGCCAGCCTGGTCATGATCGTGATTTTCGTTCCGCCCCGAATCGTCCCTGGAACCGGAGACGAGGCTGGCGATCCGGTGGAGCAACCGGCCCGTGGCACGGTGCTACGGCCGCTCCTCCTCGTGGGCGTGGCCGTTGTGGTGCTCACGACCGCCCGCACCAACCGCGACCTGCTGCTGCCCCTGCTCGGCAACGAGTTCGGTCATCCGGAGGCGGTGATTTCACTGGTTTTCGCCGGCGCTGCCGTTGTGGAGCTCGCGTTCATCCTGCCGGCCGGCACAGTGATGGACCGCTTCGGCCGGGCGGCCGTGCTGGTGCCGTGCCTCGCCCTGATGGGGCTCGGCTACCTGCTCGCGCCGATGGCTGCCACCGTGCCGGGCTTCATCGCCATCTCCCTGGTCTTCGCCGTGGGCAACGGACTCGGTGCAGGCATCAACAAGACCCTGTCCGCGGACCTGACTCCCAGCAGGAACCGGGCCAGCTGGCTCGGGCTGTGGAACAGCTTCACCAACGCCGGGGCCCTGATCGGTCCGGCGCTGGTGGCAGTATCCGGCGCTGCGACCGTGGTCACTGCCAGCTTCGCCACCGGGTGGCTTTCACTGGCAGGGGCCGGCTGGGCAGCCTGGTGGATCCCCCGCTTCCTGCCCGGACGCGTCAGGATCAATCGAAGATCGGGTCCACCGTCCGCGTCCGCTTGAGCTCGAAGAAGCCCGGGTAGGCCAGGACGTTCACGAAGCCGTCCCACAGCTTGCCGGCCTCCTCGCCCTTGGGAGCCGGGGACATCACCGGGCCGAACAGGCTCATGCCCCCGACGCGGATGACCGGAGTGCCAACGTCGTCGCCAACGGCAGCTGTCACCTTCGCCTGCTCCTCGCGCAGCCCCTTGTCGTTGGCGTCGGTATCCCCTGCCTCCGCGAGCTCGACCGGCAGCCCGACCTCGGCCAGCGCCGCCTCATGGGTGGCGCGGTCGTTGGGCTCCTTGCCCAGGTGGATGCGGGTACCGACCGCGGTGTAGAAGTCGGTCAGCCTTTCCGGGTACTGCTGCTGAACAGCCAGACAGACCCGGGCACCGCCCCAGGCGTTGTCCATCAGGTCGCGGTACTCGTCGGAGAGGTCGCGGCCCTCATTCAGCACGGAGAGGCTCATCACATGGAATACCACCTCGACATCACGCACCTTCGCGACGTCCAGCGCCCAGCGGGAGGCCATCCAGGCCCACGGGCACAGGGGGTCGAACCAGAGGTCAAGTGTCTGCTCAGTCACGGGGCGAGTGTAGGTCGCTTCTGGGACCGTGGCGGCGCTTTCAACCGGAGGGCTAACCTCAAAAGATGATCCGCTTCGTTGTCTTCGACCTGGGCCAGGTGTTGGCTTCGCCCCCCGACATCTATCACGCCCCCGCCGAGTTGCTTGGGGTGGATCCCGATGCCTACCGCGAGCTGTACTGGTCACATCGGCGTGCCTACGACACCGGCGGTTCCCGAGTGGAGTACTGGCAGCCGATCCTCGATCGCCTGGGTGTGCAGCCCTCCGGCGAGCTGATCAGCAACCTCGCA
>JBBRIY010000422.1:0-2493 GCA_038220215.1 Propionibacteriales bacterium | reverse complement strand
GGACTTCAAGCGGGTCGGGGACGGCGACACCGGACCCAACACCGGGGGCATGGGTGCCTACACCCCGCTGCCCTGGGCGCCGCCGGGCCTCGTGGAAGACGTGGTCGCGCGAGTGATCCAGCCGACCGTCGATGAACTCCGCCGCCGCGGCACCCCGTTCGTTGGCCTCGTCTACGCCGGTCTCGCGCTCACGTCCAACGGACTGCGCGTCGTGGAGTTCAATGCCCGCTTCGGCGACCCGGAGACCCAGCCCCTGCTGACGCGCCTGAAGACGCCGCTCAGCGAGGTGCTGCTGGCCGCTGCCACCGGCACCCTCGCCGGCCACGCCCCGCTGGAGTGGGGCAGCGGCGCTGCCGTCGGCGTCGTCGTCGCAGCCAACGGCTACCCGGAGGCGCCGCGCAAGGGCGACCCGATCACCGGGGCCGACATCGAGGGTGTCTTTCACGCCGGCACAGCACTGGACGCAGCGGGACGCCTCGTCAGCGCCGGTGGTCGGGTGCTGACCGTCGTCGGCACCGGCGACGACCTGTCAGCGGCACGGGACGCCGCCTACGCCAAGGTGGCCCTGATCCAGCTCCCCGGCGGCTTCCACCGCACCGACATCGCCCTCACCGCCGCCCACCATCCCGAGTTGTCAGAACCACAGGGGGCTATAGCCCTCCCCAGTTCTGACAAGTCGGCAGGAAGAGGTCACGCATGATCCCCAACGTCCTCGCCAACCGCTACGCGTCCGCTGCGATGCGGGAGATCTGGTCGCCGGAGGCGAAGATCGTCGCCGAGCGACGGCTGTGGCTCGCCGTGCTGCAGGCGCAGGCCGACCTCGGCGTCGACTTCGGTGGGGACGACGCCGCAACGGTGATCGCCGACTATGAACGTGTGGTCGGGCAGGTGGACCTGGCCAGCATCGACGCGAGGGAGCGGGTCACCCGCCACGACGTGAAGGCACGGATCGAGGAGTTCAACGCCCTCGCCGGCCACGAGCATGTGCACAAGGGCATGACCAGCCGCGACCTTACCGAGAACATCGAGCAGCGGCAGCTCCTGAGCTCGCTGGAACTTGTGCGGGAGCGCATCGTCACGGTGCTGGTGGGCCTCACGCGTCTCGCAGTGCAGTACCGCGACCTGCCGATGGCCGGCCGCTCCCACAACGTTGCCGCCCAGACCACCACCCTCGGCAAGCGGTTCGCGTCCGCAGCGGATGAGCTGCTGGTGGCCTTCGCCCGCGTGGACGAGCTGATTGGACGCTACCCGGCGCGCGGCATCAAGGGTCCGATGGGCACCAGCCAGGACATGCTCGACCTGCTTGGTGGCGACGCCGGGAAGCTCCAGCGGCTGGAGAACCTCGTCGCCGGCCATCTGGGCTTCGCCCGCGTCTTCACAGCCACCGGCCAGGTGTACCCGCGCTCGCTCGACTACGAGGTTCTCACGGCACTGGTTCAGGTGGCTTCAGGCCCGTCGAGCCTGGCCACGACCATCCGTCTGATGGCGGGTCAGGAGCTGGTCACAGAAGGCTTCGCCGAGGGTCAGGTCGGCTCGTCCGCGATGCCCCACAAGATGAACACCCGCTCCTGCGAGCGGGTCAACGGGCTGGCCGTGGTGCTGCGCGGCTACGCGTCCATGGCCGGCGAGCTGGCCGGGAACCAGTGGAACGAGGGCGACGTCTCCTGCTCGGTCGTGCGACGGATCGCTCTGCCGGACGCCTGCTACGCCCTCGACGGCCTGTTCGAGACCTTCCTCACCGTGCTGTCGGAATTCGGGGCGTTCCCGGCCGTGATCGAGGCGGAGCTGCAACGCTTCCTGCCGTTCCTCACTACGACGAAGGTGCTGATGGCAGCCGTCCGGGCGGGGGTGGGACGCGAAACCGCCCACGAAGTGATCAAGGAGCATGCGGTCGCCGTCGCCCTCGGCATGCGCGCCGGTGGTGCCAACGACCTCTTTGACCGCCTCGCCGGCGATCCCCGGCTCGGCCTCAGTCGCGACCAGCTCGGAGCGGTCGACCCTCTCGAGCTCACCGGCTCCGCCCGAGACCAGGTGGACTCGATCGCCGCCCGGGTGGCCGAGATCGCCGCCCGCTTTCCCGACGGAGCCGCCTACGCCCCGGCCGCCGTCCTCTGAGCCTGGCCCGGATTGGGGACGGTTCCAAACTCGGTCCACCATCCCTCGGGCCCAGATCTGGCCCAGATTGGGGACGGTTCCAAACTCGGTCCACGCGTCCGCCGAAGCTCAAGGCGTCGGATGGCCCACGCTGGACCGCGTCGGGGACCGTCCTCAACTGGGTCCTCACCCACCTGACTCGGTCGCTGTGGACCGAGTTTGGAACCGTCCCCAATCCGGTCCGGGGCCTCTTGCGTGGCCGGTATTCAGTGTTACTATCTACTGGTAGTCAGTAACGCTTAGTAGTGGGGAGGGCCCGATGGGCAAGCAGATGACGGAGATGCTCAAGGGGACGCTGGAGGGCATCATCCTTGCGTTCCTCGCGGCGCGTCCCGCGTA
>JBBRIY010000421.1:0-2502 GCA_038220215.1 Propionibacteriales bacterium | reverse complement strand
GAGTTCGAGCGCCAGGTGCTGCTGACCGTCCTCGACCGCAAGTGGCGCGAGCACCTCTACGAGATGGACTACCTGCGCGAAGGCATCGGCCTGCGTGCCATGGCGCAACGTGACCCGCTGGTGGAGTACCAGCGCGAGGGTGGCGACATGTTCAACGCCATGATGGAAGCCTTCATGGAAGAGGTCGTCGGCTACCTGTTCAACCTCGAGGTCCGGGTCGAGCCCGCAGCCCCCGTCGGCCTCGTCGCCGGGGCGAACGGGCAGGCGGTGACCGCAGACGACCTCGTCGCTGCCGGTGCTGTTGCGGCCCCACCGCAGCGCTCCACCATGGCGCAGCAGCCGGAACTCACCAAGCGCCCGCAACTGAAGGCCAAGGGGCTGGAGACGAAGGCGCCCCGTCCGATGGCCTACTCGGCACCGACCGAGACCGGCGAGGTGGCCCGCGTCGGCGCCGACAAGAACGACGACCCCTACGCCGGGGTCGGCCGCAACGCACCCTGCCCGTGCGGTTCGGGGAAGAAGTTCAAGCTGTGCCACGGGCGGGCGGCCTGAGCGGGGGAGTCAACCGGCCAGCGGGTTGATCCAGCCGGCTTGGTGCACGATCCCCGGCCGCAAGGCGATGACCAGGTGGGTGGCGACCCACTGGCCGCGGCGCAGGCTGATCCGCAGCGCAGCGGCCCGCGATGACGCCCCCTGCCGCAGGTGGGCGGAGACCTCGATGGCCTGGGTGTGCGGCGCCTGCACCCGCACCGAACGCAGCTTCAGGCCCTGACCGCTGCTGGCGCGTTGCAGGTGCTCGACGAGGCTGAGCAGCTCCGGCTCCACCCAGCGTTCCAGTTGTTCGGCCGACCGCTGACCCGACAGGACCTCGACGAGCGCCGCCGTCAGTGCTGCGGCCAGCTGCCGGAGCTCCGGATCGACGGCGTCCTCCTCGGGGACGACGACCTCAGGCACCACGGTCCACGGCAGCGCCGGCTGGACGTCACCGGCGAACCAGGCCGGCTCAAGCAGCGGGATCGCGGGCGGCCGGGACGCCGGCGCCCGCTTCCAGGTTGCCGTGGCTGGATCCATCGCTCCTCCTCGCTGGCCAAGAAGTCTCGCTGGCCAAGAAGTACAGCGTGCGAGCACGCACGGCGCCTCCGACAGGGCCCCGGGGAAATCTGTGGATAACTCAGGGGGAGAACAACAGGAGCAGGCCGCCGCAGGTGTAGCCGATCATCACCAGCAGCAGCGGCACCTGCCCGGTGAGCCGTCGACGCGCGGGCAGCACCCTGAGGGCGAGTTCGTGCGCGACGAGGATGCCGATCACGTGCCCGCCGACGATCGCCAGCAGTTGGATGGTCGCGGTTACCGCCGGGGTGTCGAGCCACAACGGGAGGATGGCGAGCTCGGCGGTGCCGAACGCGTTCCAGCCCAACCCCAGCGGGTCGGACAGGTTGATCAGGGTCCGCTGGCCCTCGAGCACGAGCAGGCTCAGGTAGTGCGCAACGGCGTAGCCGATGACGATCGGGATCACGCTGGCCGCCAGCAGGTCCAGGTGCCGGGTGGCCCGTAGGCGTCCGAGGCCACGGACGCCGAGCGCGAAGGTGACCGCGATCAGCGCGACCATGCCGAACAGCCCGAGGGTTCCCCACAACTCGCGGGGCAGGCCGGACGACTGGGTGGTCCGCACCCACCAGGTGGTGCCGGTGAAGCCGTCGAAGGCCGTGATACCGAGCAGGCTGCAGGTGACGGCCCAGGTTCCGGCAGGTGACGCCGAGGTGCCGAGGTGGCGCAGGGGGTTGACCAGGGCGATGTCGCCATCCACGCGCTGCCACGGGCCGGCCCGGGACACCAGCACGGCATAGGCCTGGAACGGGTCGGCGGCCGTCACCCAGCGCCGGCCGAAGACGACCGTTCCACCGACCACGCTCCCCACCCAGACCAGCCACCACGCCTGTAGCACCGGCAGCGTGTTGTTGTCGGGCTGCACGAGCTCCAGCCAGCCGAAGGCGATGAGCCCGAGAGCAGCCGGGTAGCTGCCGAGTCGCTGCCAGGCGTCGTCGCTGAGCGGTCGCAGCCCGTCGCGCGGCAGGAGCCGCGACACCAGCCCCAGCGGGTTGGCCAGGCGCAGGACGGGGCCGAACAGGAGCGACAATGGCACCAGGCCAACCCACAGCCAGACATACGTGAAGCCGAACACTGGATTGGTCACGCGGTCGCGTCCCCACCACAGGGCGGCCCCGACCCAGCAGAAGACGAACACGCCCGCCGCGGCAAGCAAGCCCCGGAACCAGCCCGCGTCCGCCAGCCGCGTGAGGCCCGGCAGCCGGCGGCCACCGGCGACGCCGTCCCACCGGGGATCGCGCCACGCCAGTGCGAGGACCGCGAAGGACATCAGCAGTACCAGGACGGCGCCGCCGACGGCCGCGGGTAGTGGCAGGGGCAGGTCCTGGCGCGACCCGAGGCCGTGCAGGGGGGCCAGCAGCGGGGTCACGACACGACGAGTTGGAGAATGGTCAG
>JBBRIY010000420.1:0-2504 GCA_038220215.1 Propionibacteriales bacterium | reverse complement strand
AACCATGACAGCCGACACAGTGACGTCCCTCTACCCGCGGCTGGAGCCCTTGCTCGCCCAGGTCACCAAGCCGGTGCAGTACACCGGCGGCGAGGTGAACTCGTTCAGCAAGGACTTCGCAGCGGCCGAAGTGCGCTGGGCGCTGATGTACCCGGACGCATATGAGGTCGGACAGCCCAACCAGGGCCTCGCGATCCTGTACGAGATCCTCAACGAGCGCGACTGGATGGTTGCCGAACGCACGTTCTCCGTGTGGCCCGACCTGGCTGCGAAGATGCGCGAGCACGGTCTGCCCCAGTTCACGCTCGAGAACCACCTTCCCGTGAAGGCCTTCGACCTGCTGGGCGTCAGCTTCTCCACAGAGCTCGGCTACACCAACCTGCTGGAGGCGCTCGACCTCGCCGGCATTCCCCTGCACAGCGTCGATCGGGGCGAGGACGACCCGATCGTGATCGCCGGCGGGCACGCAGCTTTCAACCCCGAGCCGGTCGCCGACTTCATAGATGCGGCCGTCCTGGGCGACGGCGAGGAAGCCGCGCTCATCGTGTCCGAACTGGTGCGGTCGTGGAAGGCTGCGGGGCGTCCCGATGGACGGCACGGCCTGCTGTTCACGCTGGCCAGCCACGGCGTGGCGTACGTCCCAGGGTTCTACGAGGTCAGCTACGGTCCCGACCATGCCATCGCTGCGGTGACGCCCGCCATCGAAGGCGTGCCGGCGCGTGTCGCGAAACACACCCTGATGGAGCTCGACGAATGGCCCTACCCGGCACGTCCGGTCGTGCCGTTGGCAGAGACGGTCCACGAGCGCTACTCGGTGGAGATCTTCCGCGGCTGCACCCGCGGTTGCCGGTTCTGCCAGGCGGGCATGATCACCCGTCCCGTGCGGGAGCGGAACATCGAGACCATCGGCGCGATGGTTGCCGGCGGGCTGGCAGCAACCGGCCTGGAGGAGGTCGGCCTGCTGAGCCTCTCAAGTGCCGACCACTCCGAGATCGGGCCGGTCGCCAAGCAGCTGGCCGACCGGTATGAGGGCAGCTTCGTCTCGCTGTCCCTGCCCAGCACGCGGGTGGACGCCTTCAACATCGACCTGGCCAACGAGCTCAGCCGCAACGGCCGGCGCTCCGGGCTGACCTTCGCCCCAGAGGGTGGGTCGGAACGGCTCCGCAGGGTGATCAACAAGATGGTGACCGAAGAAGACCTGATCAACACCGTCGCGGCGGCGTTCGCCCAGGGCTGGCGCCAGGTGAAGCTCTACTTCATGTGCGGCCTGCCGACAGAAACCGACGAGGACGTCCTGGCGATCGCCGACATGGCTGCCCGGGTGATCGAGACCGGACGCAAGGCTGCCGGCACCCGCGACGTGCGGTGCACGATCAGCATCGGCGGGTTCGTGCCCAAGCCGCACACCCCCTTCCAGTGGGCCGCGCAGGCCGACTCGGAGACCATCGACCGCAGGCTGCGGCTGTTGAAGGACAAGCTCCGCAACGACCGCAGGTACGGCAAGGCGATCGGCATGCGCTACCACGACGGCAAGCCGGGTGTGATCGAGGGCCTGCTCAGCCGTGGCGACCGCAGGGTCGGCGCTGTGATCGAGGAGGTCTGGCGCACCGGCGGCAAGTTCGACGGCTGGAGCGAGCACTTCTCCTACGACCGCTGGGCCGCGGCCTCGGTGACCGCCCTCGCCCCCCACGGGATCGACCTGGACTGGTACACGACCCGCGAGCGCGGCCAGTCGGAGGTGCTGCCCTGGGACCACCTGGACGCCGGCCTCGACCGCGACTGGCTCTGGCAGGACTACCAGGACGCCGTCGGTGGTGCTGAGGTCGAGGACTGCCGCTGGTCGGGCTGCTACGACTGCGGCGTCTGCCCGCAGTTCGGCACCGAGATCCAGATCGGCCCGACCGGCCGCTCGCTGCTTCCCCTCACCGTCGTCACGAGCTGAGCCCGGACCGAACACGGGACCGAATTGGGGACGGTTCCTAACTCGGTCCACCCTCACGTCGCGAGAAGGTGGACCGAGTTAGGAACCGTCCCCAATTCGGTCCGAATCAGTCGACTTACGGGTGTGTACGACCTCGACCGAGTCCCGGCGGCACACCGCGGAGCGTGAGAGCCTGAGGCGTGCGCCACCTCCGCCGAGCCCTCACCGGGCTGATGATCACCGTTCTGGGCCTGTCGTCATTGATGGCGCCGTTACCTGCCCACGCTGCATCGGGCTACAAGCTCACCGGCGTCGCCTCCGGCGGTGGGACGACCACGTCCGCGACCGCCATCAAGCTGACCGTCAGGTTCACGAAGAACGGCAAGGCTGTGAAGGTGGCCACAGCCCTGCTCCAGTACGCCAAGGGCACGGCCTGGGTGACGGAGAAGAAGGTGGCCGTCCGCTCGGGAAAGGGCAGCGTCAAGGTCAAGCACGGTGTGGGGGACCGCACCTATCGCTTCGCCGTCAAGGGGGCGCCGGCCAGCGCGTCGTTCGTCGTCCACTTCGTCCCTGCGACCTTCAC
>JBBRIY010000419.1:0-2532 GCA_038220215.1 Propionibacteriales bacterium | reverse complement strand
TGCGGTTGTCCGGCATGGTGACGTGCTGATAACCCCACATGGCGCCGTAGCCGAGGATGGCCAGCAGGATGATCAGCGTGACCGGGGTCTTGATGACCCGGATGACCTGACGCACGCGGACTCCTGAACTCGGGGAAAGTGATCCCGTCCAGACTACTTGAGTTCCAGGACGCGAGCGTGAACGGTCTGACGCTGCTGCAGCGCGGCCCGCAGCGCGCGATGCAGGCCGTCCTCCAGGTACAGGTCGCCCTCGAAGGACACGACGTGCGCAAACAGGTCGCCGTAGAAGGTGGAGTCCTCCTCGAGCAGGGCCTCCAGGTCGAGCGTCCGCTTGGTGGTGACGAGCTCGTCGAGTCGCACCTGCTGCGGGGCGATTGCAGCCCACTGCTTCTGCACAAAACCGTGCTCGGGGTAGGGACGGGAATCACCGACGCGCTTGAAGATCACGGTTCGAGTTTAGGTGCGCCGCCTGAGGACTCCCTGAATGGCCCCATTGGCGCCCCCAAGCTGGCGCTGGGTCAGCGGCCGGTGCCGGCGTAGACCACGGCTTCGCCCTCGGCGTCGAGGCCGAAGGCCGTGTGGCCGGCGCGGACGGCGCGGTCGACGTCGTCGATGTTCACGACGACCGAGATCCGGATCTCGGAGGTGGAGATCATGCCGATGTTGACGCCTTCCGCGGCGAGGGCGCGGAAGAACCGTGCCGTCACGCCCGGGTGCGACCGCATGCCGACGCCGACGACCGAGACCTTGCCGACCTTGTCGTCGAAGACGACGTCGACGAAGCCGATGCGTGGCTGCGCTGCCCGAAGGGCGGCGATCGCCTTGGTGCCGTCCTTCTGGGAGAGGGTGAAGGAGATGTCGGTGGCCTGCTCGTGCTCCCGGGAGACGTTCTGCACGATCATGTCGATGTTGACGTCGGCCTCTGCCACGACGGTGAAGATGTCGGCGGCCTCACCGATCTGGTCGGGCACGCCGACGATGGTGATCTTGGCCTCGCTGCGGTCGTGCGCGATGCCCTCGATCAGCGGCTGCTCCATGCCACTCTCCTCGTAATTGATGTCTCGCACCCAGGTGCCCGGCAAGTCGCTGAAGGACGAGCGGACGTGTACCGCGACGTGCTCGCGGCGCGCATATTCGACGCACCGGAGGTGCAGGATCTTGGCGCCGTTGGCCGCCATCTCCAGCATGTCCTCATAGCCGATCTCGGGGATCTGGCGTGCCCCCGGCACAATCCGGGGGTCTGCGGTGAAGACCCCGTCCACGTCGGAGTAGATCTCGCAGTACGCGGCGTCGAGGGCCGCGGAAAGGGCGACGGCCGTTGTGTCGGACGCGCCGCGTCCCAGCGTCGTGATGTCCTTCGTGGTCTGGGAGACGCCCTGGAAGCCGGCAACGATCACGATGTCGCCTTCGCCGAGCGCTGTCACGATGCGGCCGGGGGTGATGTCGATGATCCGGGCGTCGCCGTGGGTGCCGGTGGTGATCACGCCAGCCTGCGAGCCGGTGAACGACCGCGCGTTGGCACCGAGGTCGTTGATCGCCATCGCCAGGAGGGCTGCGCTCATCCGCTCGCCGGCCGTGAGCAGCATGTCGAGTTCCCGCGGACGCGGCTCCGGCGAGACTTGCAGCGCCAGGTCCATCAGCTCGTCTGTGGTGTCGCCCATCGCAGAGATGACGACGACCACCTCGTTGCCTTCTGCCTGGGTTGCCACGATGCGCCGGGCCACCCGCTTGATGCTTTCGGCGTCCGCCACCGATGAGCCACCGAACTTCTGAACTACCCGCACTGCTGTCTCTCCTCCAACCTGACGACGGCATCACCGCCGCGGCAGCCGCGTCTACTCTGCCAGAGCAGCGCACCTCTGCCTACACCCGTCACTGCTGCCGGACACGCACGGGCGCGGCGTGTCGTACCTTCCATGGCAGCGTGAGCAACCCCGGCCCCGAATCCGCCGCACAGAGGCAGCAACCGCCTCCACAAGTTCACGACTGCCTGCGGTCCGGCTCAAGCAGCCAGGCCGTGCTCGCGTCGGCGTACGCTGCGGCAACCCAGGCGGGTGCCGGTAGTCAGGGGCAGATGGTGGATGTGCCCGATACAACATTTGGGATCGCCGACCTAGCCTTGGGGCATGACCACCAGCCCGACCGCCGGACAGCACTGGGAGCAGCCCTCCTTCGACGCCGAACCGGCACGACCCTATGTGACCGGTCCTGTACTCCTCCCCGTCGTCACCCACGTCAACCTCCCCGCCCCAGGTCCGGAGGAGCAGCGCCTGCGCGCCGTCCGCGCCCTAGTCTGGCCGCTCGCGATCGTGGTGTGCATCCTGACGGGCAGTTGGTGGCCGATCCTGATCATCCCGATCGCCGTCGGCGCTGTCCTGAAGAACCGTCTCCGTGAGCTGCGCCGCGAGCGCTACGCGGCGGCACAGCTGCTGCGCTGACGACGACCCGGGCTTACGTCGCCGCATCGCCTTACGATGGTGACGTGACCCAACCGCGACAGGACGGGGACGCGGAGTCCCAGTGGCAGCAGCC
>JBBRIY010000418.1:0-2544 GCA_038220215.1 Propionibacteriales bacterium | reverse complement strand
AGCACCGTGATGCCGGGGTTCTCGAGGCGCACCTGGCGGATGTCGCCCGGCGTGAACCGCTCGTGTACCTCGCAGGCACCCGGGTGGACGATCACCTCGACGCCGGTCTGCCGGGCGACGTTCGCTGCCAGGAAGCGGTCGGGAATCATGATCACCTTGGGCACGCCGAGGCTCTCGATGACCTTCACGGCGTTGCCGGAGGTGCAGCAGATGTCGGATTCCGCCTTCACCGCCGCCGAGGTGTTGACGTAGGTGACCACCGGCACGCCGGGGTGCGCGGCGCGCAAGGCCCGGACGTCCTCTGGCGTGATCGACTCGGCGAGGGAGCATCCCGAGCGCAGGTCGGGGATGAGCACGGTCTTGGACGGGTTCAGCAGCTTCGCGGTCTCCGCCATGAAGTGGACCCCGGCCAACACGATGACGTCCGCCTCGACCTCGATGGCCTCGCGGGCCAGTGCGAGGGAGTCCCCGACGATGTCGGAGACACCGTGGAAGATCTCCGGCGTCATGTAATTGTGGGCGAGGATCACGGCATTGCGTTCCTGCTTCAGCCGCATGATCGCGTCCACGTCGTCAGCCATGGTGGCCCACTCGACGGCCGGCACAGTGTGCGCCACCTTCGGGTAGAGGTCGGCTGCGGTCAGTGTTGTCATCGGGATGCCCCTTTCAGGTACCGCCTTATGCTACATCTGAGCAAAAGCCGTTGGCCGGATATTCCCGCCCAATGGGACGGTCGCATCAGCCCTCACCCCGCCAAGCTGTGAGTTAGGCGCCGACATCGGCGCCTCACTCACAGCTTGCGTAGGGAGGAGTCAGCGGGAGCGGGTGGTCGGCAGCTTGGTGCCGGCGACGCTGCGCTCCTGGAGAACCTGGCGACGGAAGCGGTAGCGCCTCGCCGGGCGTCCCCCGGTGTCGGCGTCGACCTCCCCGGTCTCCTCCACCAGTGCCTGCTGCTCGATCAGGCGGCGGAAGTTCTGGGTGTGCACGGCGCGGCCGGCGAGGGCCTCCACGCAGTCCTGCAACTGGCGAAGGGTGAACGTGGAGCTCAGCAGCTCGAAGACCACGGGCCGGTAGCCGATCTTCGCCCGCAATCGCGCCAGCCCGGTGGCCAACACGCGCCGGTGGTCGCCCAGCATGCGGGCTCCGGGCGCCAGTTCCTCGGATTGACGGCGCCACTCCGCCGGCGACTCGGGCACCAGCCCGCTCTCGTACAGCAACTCGTAGCGCTGCAGGACGAGATCGGCTTGCCAGGCGTGGCCGTCGAGGCCGAACGTGATACCCACCCGCTGACGCCGCTCCACCGTCAGGTCAGGGTTGGAGGCGGCCCAGCGCAACAGGTGTGGTGCGAGGGCGTCCAGAGCGACGGTGTCGGTTCGGGTGTCCTCCCACGGCAACAAGGCATACCAGTCATGCCAGCCGCCGATGCCCGGCTCATCCCCGGCGGTGGTGAGGCCCAGGTAGGAGACAGAGATCGGTCGCAGGTCACCGGCCCCCTCACGGTCGAGGTCGGCGAAGGTGTACAGCTGTTCGAGGTAGCCCAGCCGCCGCCCGGTCTGCTCCTCGACCCAGGTGCGGGTGGCCGACTGGAGCGACCGGTGGCTGGGCAGCAGTGGGCCGGCGGGCAGGTGCGGCGGTTCGCCGAGGGTCAGCACCGACGGGCGTCCGTCCACCATCGCCACGACGACAGCAAGGAGTTCGGCCGTCACCGCCTGACCCGTCATCTCACCCCCTGGCTCGTGCGGTCAGGATAGCCATGCCGATGCGGTCATCAGGATCAGCGCGGGTTGTTAGGCTCGTGACATGAAGCGGTTCTGGTTGGGCTTGCTCGCATTCCTCCTCGTCCTCGCACCGGTGATCGCTGTGCAGACACCGGCGTCAGCCGAAGGTGAGGGCTGGAAGATCACCGACTACCGGGTGGCGGCGACGGTCGACGGCTCCGGCACGACGGCCGTCCAGCTCAATCTCTCGTTCGACTTCGGCAACGAGGAGGGACACGGGCCCTTCCTCACCTTCCCGCTGCGTCAGGAGATCACAGGAGACCCAGACCACTGGCGGATGATCGACATCACCGTCGGTGACGTCTCGAGCCCCAGCGGTGCGAACGCCGAGGTGCAGACAGAGGAGCAGGACGGAAACCTGCTGATCCGGGTCGGCAACGAGAATCGCACGTTCACCGGCGTGCAGACCTACCAGGTCAACTACACGATCCGCGGCCTGATTGCCCCGAAGCAGGCGCAGTCCGGGCTGGACGAGGTCAACTGGAACGCCGTCGGCACCGGCTGGGAGGTCCCGATCACGGCCGTCGATGTGACCGTCACCGGGCCGGCAGCTGTCACGAAGGTCGCCTGCTTCCGTGGCGACGACTTCACCGAACCCTGCCAGGCCACCCAGTCGGGGGCCACGGCCGACTTCTCCACCGGCGACGTGGGCAACGGCAGCGGCGTCCAGGTGACCGCGGGCTTCCCCGCCGGTACCTTCACCGGTGCCGAGGCCCGCATCACACGCCGCTACACGATCGGCAACATGTTCCCGGTCACCCCGCTG
>JBBRIY010000417.1:0-2554 GCA_038220215.1 Propionibacteriales bacterium | reverse complement strand
CTGCCCTACGCCATCATGTTCGGCGTCGCGGAGCGCTGGACCAAGGTGTTCGAGCAGCTCGCAGCCGACGGCCGCTACACCTTCGACACACCCTGGTACGTCGGCTACGGCTACGGGTACGGCTTCAGCGCCCACGGCTTCGCGAGCTCGATGGACAACCTGGCGAGCACCATGTCTTCCTCCATGCAGCACGCCACGGCCGCAACCAGCGGAGGTTCCGGATTCTCCGGCGGCGGCGGTTTCGGCGGTGGTGGTGGCGGCGGTTGGTGACGGCTTGAGCCCTGCATAGCCACTACGCTCTCGGTTCATGACGGGACGGCTGGGCGCTTGGGCGGTACCTCGGCAGGCTCTCCTGTTGAGCGTCGTGGCAACCGTGGTGCTCATCACCGCGATCGTGGTCGCCTACCTCGCCGGCGGGACGCAGGGCGCCCTCGCCATCGGCATGGGGATCATGGCCTCGCTGCGCCCGGGGCTCAGCTTGCGACCGCTCCATTCCCTCGCCCTCGCCGTCCCGACTGCGATGGCTGGCGGCGTGGCCGTAGCCCTGCGTGGGCAGCCGCTCGTTGCCGCGTTCTTCGTGGTGTTGTGCTGCCTGCTGGTGGCACCGGCCGGGATGCTGCAGGACGAGCTGCTGGGAATGTTGCCGACCGTGGTCGCGGTTCTCGTGCTCGTCCCCGGCGAGTTCCAGCCCGGCAGGACCGCCATCTGGATGCTGTTCGGGGGCGCCCTGGTCATCGCGCTGGGGACCCGGCTTCCCCGCATTCCTCCCGTCCCCGGTATCGAACAACGGCGGGCCTGGCGGCACGCCGGGGTGATGGCTGCGGCGGTCGGCGCGGTCGTCTATGTCGTCGCCGTTCTCGAATTGCCGCACGGGTACTGGGTGGCGCTCACCCTCACAGCCGTGCTCCGGCCATTCGATGATCAGACCATGAAGCGATCCACCGAGCGCGTGCTGGGCACGATCGGTGGTGCGCTGCTGGCGCTCGTCGCGACCCTCGTTCTGCCCCTGTGGGCGCTGCTCGCGCTCCTGGTCGTCAGCACGGTGCTGAGCACCAGCTACGCCCTCACCAAGGACTACACCCGGCAGGTGCTGTTCATGACTCCTGCGGTTGTCCTGCTGGGTTCTGCCGGGAACCCGTTCCAGATCGCCTCGGAGCGCGCGCTGGCGACCTTTGCCGGAGCGCTGCTCGCAGCAGCCATCGCCCTCGGCCTTGCCACCTTCGAGGACCGAAGGACCGCAAGAGCATCGTGACAGCGTCGATTCCTGTGGTGTGGCTGATCGGCGCGGCGCTCCCGATCGTCCTGCTGGTCGCGTGGGCCTTCGGCGCGATCGCCCGCCGGATGCTGCGTGGCAGGGCCCGGCTCGGGGTGTCCACGTCGATCGTGATCTCCATCATCGGCACGGCCGTCGGGCTGCTCCTCGCCGGCTGGATCTCGCCGCAGGCGACTCCCTGGGGTCTGCTGTCGATCGTGCTTGCCCTCGGGATGTCGATCACGGGTATCGCGGTCTACGGCATGGTCGCCGCCCATTTCCAGCACCCCCAGCGGCAGTCGGTGGCCGAGTTGCTCGTGGCAGGGGAGTCCGACCGCGTGGAGTTCAAGTCCACTGCCCGCGTCAACCTTCACACCGGGGCCAAGGACGACCGTATGGAGCTGGTGATCGCCAAGACCGTGTGCGGTTTCCTCAACGGTGACGGCGGCACCCTCCTGGTTGGGGTGGACGACGCGGGCACGGCGCTCGGCCTGGACGCCGACTACGCCACCTTGAAGGTGCCGGACGCCGACCGCTACGAGCTGTTCCTGCGCGACCTGCTGTCGGTGAGCCTCGGCCAGAACGCCGCTGCAGCCGTCGGGATTGAGTTCACCACCGTGGCCGGCGGGCTCGTGGTCTGCCGGGTGACGTGTGAGGCGTCGCCGCGTCCGGTGTACCTGCGTGGCGGCAAGGGTGGCGGGCCGGAACTGTGGGTACGCACCGGCAACTCCACGCGCCAGCTCGGCGTGGACGAGGCCAGCTCCTATGTCATGCACCGCTGGCCGCTCAGCCTTGGCGCGACCATCGCGGCCCAGTTCCGCGCGGCCGTTCGTTTCTCCGAAGAACGCTGAGCCCCGTCACGCGTTGTCCGGTGCCGTTTGGCGCACAATGGCCTCCGGTAAGCTTGCCGCTCCGCAGCTCCTCAGAGACAGGCCCAGATGACCAACCTGATTCCAATGGCGGCTCCGGGGTTCTCGATCTTCGATCAGAACATCCCGCTCGCCATCGCCATCGTCGTCGTGGCCTCGTTCCTTTTCGCCGGCGGATCGACCATCCAGCACCTTGCCGTGAGCCGGTCGGTGGACACGACGGCGGAGAACCGCTCGATGGGTCCCGGCCAGATCTGGGACCTGGTGCGAAACCCGCGCTGGCTGCTCGGTCTGGCAACGGTGGCCGCCGGGGCAAGCATGCACATCGTCGGGCTGATGATGGCGCCGGTGACCGTTGTGCAGCCCGTCGGCATCCTCGCCGTGCCGTGGGCGGTCCTGCTGGCAGCCAAGATCCACCACTTCCGTCCCAGCA
>JBBRIY010000416.1:0-2582 GCA_038220215.1 Propionibacteriales bacterium | reverse complement strand
GTCCTCAACTACACCTACGCCGCCTTCATCTCCGACGTGCTGAGTGCCCTGTACTACCCCGACGGCATGGACTGGGTCGCCAGCGTCGTCGCCACCTTGAAGACGATCGTCTCCACCAAGGACGCCGGTACGGTCACCACGTCGACGGCGAAGCTCAACACCCTGGTCAAGGGCTTCCACCGCGTCACCGGCGTCGGGATGGACGACAGCTCCTACGACAACAGCCTCGAGGCCTACTCCGGGGTCATGTGTACCGACACCTGGCACGCGAGTGACCCGAACTCCTGGATCGCGGCCAATGCCCGCGCCGCGTCGAAGGCGCCCCACTTCTCCCGCATCTGGGGCTGGTCCGACGTGCAGTGCGCGACCAACTACTGGAAGGCGAAGGACGAGGACGCCTACCACGGCAGTTTCAGCAGGAAGACGGCCTCTCCCGTGATGATCGTCGGCAACTACTACGACCCGGCGACGGCCTACACCGGCGCTGAGGCAGCCAAGAAGCTGATGCCGAACAGTTACCTGGTGAAGAGCGACTCCTGGGGCCACACCGCCTACGGCACCTCCGACTGCGTCACCGACCGGGTGGACAGCTACCTGCTGGGCCTCGCGCGGCCGGCGGACAGTGTCTGTGTCGGCAACGTGAAGCCGTTCACCGCTCCCCTGTCGACGATGTCGCTCGCCCGCTCCGGCGGCCTGGCGAAGGTGCTGCCCACACGGCGGGGCCTGCCGCCGGTAGCCGAACCGGTGCCCGAAACTCCCTGATCCCCGAGCGGCCCGATCAGCCCAGCTGCTTGCGCAGGTACACGAGCGTGACCCGTTCGTCGACGCGCGCCCGCCGCTGTTCCACATAGCCGGCGCGGGCATAGAGGCGCAGGTTGGACGAGCTGAGGTGCCCGGTGAAGAGCAGCGCCTCGCTGGCGTCGGCCACCGCCTCCGCCCGCGCGAGCAGCAGTGCCCCCAGGCCGCGTCCCTGCTGCTCGGGGACGACGGAGAGCCGGGCGATGTGGAGGCTCGCCCCGTCCACCCGCACCCGTACCGAACCCACAACGCGGCCGCCGTCGAGCGCGACCAGGCCATGGCTGCGGTCGAGGTCCGCTACCAGCTGCTCGCGTGACTCCTGCAGCGGGGGGAGCGAGGGATCATCGTAGAGCAGGGCCTCGATGGTGAAGGCTGCTCGCTGTACTTCGAGGACAGCCTCCACGTCGCCGGAGACCATCGGCCTCACCACTGGCAGCCTCATATTCCACACCCTTGAGCATCGGTGCGGCGGATCCTGCAGGATCATGGCCGCTCGGCTGCGTAGTTGTACGACGTCCATGATGCCCGAGAATCGGGAGGAGGGGTGTCGCCGCTGCCGGGTTGTCCCTATGGTGATTTTCACCAAGGGGGAGGCACCTGCCCAGCGGGTGGCCCGACGAATCCGAAGCACATCCGGGGGGACGTGCGCGGGAACTACTCAAGGCGACCGACCGAGCCGGGTACACGGCATGCGACTGGCTTCAAGCGCCAGGTCCCGGTTTCGGAAGCCGCGGAGGTTCCAGGATTCGGGGGGCTACCTGAAGCGCAGTTCCCGAAGTAGTCGGTTCCGGGGTGGGGGCCCCGGACCGGCGAAAAGTCGGGGAGCCAAGGTAACGCCGGCCCGGAATATCTCCGGGCCGGCCTTCCTTGCTCCTGGTGTCCGTCGCAGTGTGGTCGCCCGGGGGCGACCCCGGACCAGCGCACTCCGCCATCGAACCGGAAGCACCCTCATGGCAAGTACCGAAACCGCACCTCTCCAGCCGCCGGAGGTGCAAGGTCGTCCTGACAGGCTGCCGGCCAGGTCCGTCCGGGTCCTCACGGTGCTGCTGATCGGCGCCTTCGTCGTGATCCTCAACGAGACTGCCCTGAATGTGGCGCTGTCGAGGATCATGGTCGACCTCAGCATCAACGAGCGCACCGCTCAGTGGCTGACCACCGGCTTCATGCTGACCATGGCCGTTGTCATCCCGATCACTGGCTGGATCATGGAACGGCTGGCGACCCGCGCGGTGTTCACCCTTGCCATGTCCCTGTTCAGCGCCGGCACCCTGATGGCGGCCCTCGGCTGGGGCTTCCCGAGCCTGCTGGCCGGCCGCCTGGTGCAGGCCAGTGGAACGGCGATCATGATGCCGCTGCTGATGACCACGGTCATGGAACTGGTGCCGTCACGCGCCCGTGGGCGCGTGATGGGCACGATCAGCCTCGTCATCTCCGCAGCCCCTGCGATCGGCCCCACGGTGTCCGGCGTCATCCTGCAGTTCCTGCCGTGGCGCTTCGTCTTCGTCCTCGTCCTGCCCATCGCGCTGGCGATCCTCGTGGTCGGGCTGCGCCAGGTGCCGAACCTGAACGAACCCGTCAACGTGAAGCTGGACGCCCTGAGCGTGCCGCTGGCCGGCTTCGGCTTCGGCGGCCTGATCTACGGCCTCAGCCTGTTCGGCAGCCCGACCGCCGGGTGGGGGCTCGAGATCGCGCTCGCCGTTGGTGTCATCTCCCTCGGACTGTTCATCTGGCGCCAGCTGGTTCTCCAGCGCTCCGACGCGGCCCTGCTCGACCTGCGCACCTTC
>JBBRIY010000415.1:0-2590 GCA_038220215.1 Propionibacteriales bacterium | reverse complement strand
GAGACACCGAGCACGATCCGGCTCATTGGCTCAGGATTCAGCTCAGGTCGTCAGTGCCGAACGGGTCGAGCGAGAAGTCCGGGTCCGCGTTCGCCTTCTCGCGGGCGGCCTCTTCGGCCTCCGGATCGAACTGGGTGCACTCGAGCACACCGGCGTTGACCTCGCGCAGCGCGATGGACAGCGGCTTCTCCTGGATGCCGATGTCGACCAGCGGGCCGACGTTCTCAAGCAGGCCCTCGCCGAGCTGGGAGTAGTAGGCGTTGATCTGACGCGCGCGCTTGGCAGCGAACAGCACCAGACGGTACTTCGAGTCGACCCGGGTCAGCAGTTCATCGATGGGCGGGTTGGTAATGCCCTCGGGAGTGTGAATGCTCAAATTGGCTTCCTGATCCTGGAACGCGGCAGCGGTTGAGTCCGGCTACCGTCACAGACCAAGTAACTCTACCAACTCCGCTACCGCTCTACCCAAATCGTCGTTCACGACGACGTGGTCGAACTCCGCTGCTAGCGCCAGTTCGGTCTCCGCCGTGCGGAGCCGCCGGGCCATCTGTTCTGCCGTCTCGGTGCCTCGTCCGACCAGTCGGTCCTTGAGCGCCTGCCACGACGGCGGGGCGATGAACACCGTCCGTACCTCGGGAAGGCGCTGCTGCACCTGGCGTGCGCCCTGCACCTCGATCTCCAGGATCACGCGTCGTCCGGCGGCCACGGCAGCCCGCACCGGTGCTGCCGGCGTGCCGTACCGGTCGACGCCGTGCACGACTGCCCATTCGAGCAGCCCATCGGTAGCGACCAGCTCGTCGAACTCCGCGGTGCTGACAAAGTTGTAGTGCACTCCGTCCACCTCGCTGGGACGGGGAGCCCGGGTGGTCGCCGACACGGAGACCCAGACCTCGGGGTGTTGCTCGCGGAGGGCCTGGACTACCGTTCCCTTGCCCACAGCGGTCGGACCAGAGATGACTGTGACGTCACCGCTCACTGAACTCGGCCCTAAGGCCAGCCACCTGATGGCGGCCGAGCCCACGGATACGCCGGTTGGGAGCAATGTCGAGTCGCTCCATCACCACCCCGGCGCGCTTCTCGCCCACACGCGGCAGTGCCTTCAGCAGGTCGACGACCTTCACGTGCGCCAGCACATCGTCTCCCGCGGCAGCCTCAAGGGCCTGCGAGAGGCTCAGCTCACCAGAGCGCACCTTGCCCTTGAGGTCGGCCCGCTTGCGCCGTGCTTCGGTGGCGGCCGCGCGGGCAGCCTCGAGTTGCTCTGTCGTGAGCTGAGGAATGGTCACAGGAGTGCCTTTGTATGGGGTTTGGACTGAGTTGACTTGTGACCTCAACCTAGCGCCCGTTTGGGTCCTCGTCATCCGATCTGAAAGGTTCCCCACGTGCACGGATGTACGAACTCAGACTGCCGTGTGGCTGAGGAGTTCAGCGACCTTGCTGCGCAGCGCGGACGCGTCCGGGCCGGCCGAGATGACGCCGCGTCCGACGACGGCCAGCACCTGGTCGACAGCGTCGCCGAACAGGCCGGGCAGATCCTCCATCCGGCCCCCCTGGAAGCCGATGCCGGGCACCAGGATCGAGCCGTTGAACGCCTGCAGGTCACAGCCGAGTGAGTCATGCGTGCCGCCGACGACGAGACCGATCGCCTTCTGCCGGGACGCGTGGTTGACCTCGGTTGCTGCATCGATGATCGACTGCACCACGGAGTTGTCCTGGGTGAGCGCGAGCTGCACCTGGCTGCCCTCGGGGTTGGACGTGCGGGCGAGGACGTAGACGCCACGTTCGTAGCGGTGGGCCCGCTCGAAGGCTGGGGCGAGCGACCCGAAGCCGAGGTAGGGCGAGAGCGTGATGGCGTCGGCTGCCAGCGGCGAGCCGTCGGCGAGGTAGGCGTCGGCGTAGGCCTCCATGGTGGAGCCGATGTCACCGCGCTTTACGTCAAGGATGCTCAGCGCTCCGGTGCCGGCGATATCGGCGAGTACCCGCTCGAGGGCAGCGATCCCAGCGGATCCGTAGGCCTCGAAGAACGCCGACTGCGGCTTGAAAGCTGCCACCGTGTCGCCGAGTGCATCGACGAGGGTGCGCGCGCAGCGTTCTGCGCCGGCTGCGCTCACCTCGAGTCCCCAGGCCTTCAGCTGGGACGGGTGCGGGTCGATGCCGACACACAGTGGGCCGCGATCGGCCACCACCTCGCGGAGCCTGCGCCAGTACGTGGTCACGATCCCAACCTTTCGGTGTCGCGGGTGTTGATGGCTGCGGCCAGGCCGGGGCCGCCGTAGATGAAGCCAGTGTAAAGCTGCACGAGTTCCGCGCCGGCGTCGAACATCGCCATCGCGTCGGCTGGGGTCATGATGCCACCGGAGGCCATCACCGGCAGCGTGGTGCGCGACGCCAGCCGGGCAACCACCTGCCGTGCCCGCATGGTCAGCGGCGCGCCGGACAGGCCCCCGGCCTCGGCTGCCCTCGCGGCGTCCGAGGCTGCAAGACCGTCGCGCGCCAGGGTCGTGTTGGTGGCGATCAGGCCGGCCGCTCCCCCGCTCTCGCAGGTGGCCAGCACCTCGTCGAGCTGCCCGTCGGTCAGGTCGGGCGCGACCTT
>JBBRIY010000414.1:0-2612 GCA_038220215.1 Propionibacteriales bacterium | reverse complement strand
AGCCACGTAGCAGCAGAGCAGTCCGCCGGGAACCAGCACCTCGGCGACCGCGTCGATGCACTCCCACGGGGCGAGCATGTCGAGGATCGCTCGGTCCACCGGTTCCGGGCCGATGTCGATGGCGAGGTCCCCGTCCCGCGGCACGTACGCGGGATGCTCGCCACCGAAGAATGCCTCGACGTTCTTCTTCGCCACAGCGGCGAACTCCGGGCGCCGCTCGTAGGAGTAGAGGCGTCCCTCGCTGCCGATGGCGCGGAGCAGGAAGATGCTCAGCGCCCCGGACCCGGCGCCGGCCTCGAGCACGCGGGCGCCCGGGAAGATGTCGGTCTGCACCAGGATGTGCGCGGCGTCCTTCGGGTAGATCACGGCGGCGAGCCGCGGCATGGTCACCGTGAACTCCTCCAGCAGTGCGCGGAAGGCCAGGTGCTCCACGCCTCCGGTCGACCGGACCACGACCCCCTCCGGCTGCCCGATCAGGTCGTCATGCCCCACTCCGCCCTTGGTGGTGTGGTAGACCGCCCCGGGGGTGAGGACGACGGAATGGCGACGGCCCTTCGGGTCGGAAAGCGTCACCCGCTCCCCCGCCACCAGGACACCGGTGTGCACACCACTCAACTCAGCCACGCGTAATCCCCCAGAATCCCAGGGCCTGCCCGCTGCCGAACGGCTGTCCGATCAGGGTGACCCCCTTTGCTACGAAAAGCATGCCGTCACCCTGTGACACCGGCAGCACGGTGTTGTCGACCGCAGCCTGCTGCTGCAGCTCGGTCATCGCGACCGTGCGGGGCACACCGGTGGTCGTGCGCGCGCGCTGGTCGAGCGACACCAGCTTGGTCTTGCTGTCGGGTAGCGGGCTGTCGAGGTAGTACTGCAGCCAGCCGCCGGCGGTATTGACCCACGCCGGGGTATCGGTCAGCCACAGGTCTGCCGCGCCGCTGGTGACGAGCCGGACGCTGACCCCGTCCAGGTCCTCGATGCGGCTGCGCAGCAGGTTCGCCAGGTCGGCATGACCAGGCGCGGTCGGGCTGTAGCCGAGGGTGAGGATGATCCGGTCACCGGACAGGTTGGGCAGCTTCACCCGGCCACCGAGCATGAACGAGCCGGCGTGTTCATCGACCCCCACCGGCACGAGGGAGTCCAGCGTGCGGTCGGCCTGCAAGGCCTTCGCGACCCCGTCACGCAGGTCGGCGTTGCTCCGCAGCTTCGACGCCTCGTTCCACCGCACCCGGGTGATGCGCATGCCGGGCAGCGGGAACCGGCTGAACCCCTTGGCAGTCACGTGGTCGGAGCTGCCGGCGATCTCGTCGGTGACTCGCTGAAGGGCGGCGTTGTCAAGGCTGCGCCAGATGACGTCGGCCGTGCCTTCAGCGATTGCAGCCTCCGCTGCCACTGAATCCGCGGCAATGGTGAGCGTCAGGTCTGTCAGCAGCCCCTTCTTGGCCCCCACGTACTTCTCGAACCGGAGGAACGTCGCCTTGTCGGCTTCGATGGTGCGGACGGCGTACGGCCCCGACCCGATCGGCAGTGTCGCCAGGGGCAGCGGCTGGTCGGGGTCGAACACCTCCTCGTCGACGATCGAGGCGGCCTGCCCTGCCAAGGCGTAGCCGAACTGGTTGTCGGCCCACTGCAGGTGGAAACGGATGGTGCGCTCATCGCGCACCTCGATGCGCTGCAGTGCTGCCAGGAGGTGGATGGACGTCCCGGCGGCGTCGATGCGCAGGGCGCGCAGGATGCTGAACCGCACGTCGGAGGAGTCAAGGACGTGGCCGTTGTGGAACAGCAGCTGCTCCGCCGGCAGGGTGCACTCGTAGACCAGCTTCGAGGTGAACAGGCAGTCGGTGGCGGCGTCCGGCTTCAGGTCGCCGGTATCCGGCAGCACCACCATCAGCCGCTGGTACAGGCTGTTCACCAGCATCGAGTCGGTGTCGCTGATGGCGACGGCCGGGTCGGCTGTCGTCATCGGGTCGGTGGTCAGCAACGTGAAGGGACGCGGGGTCGGCGATGCCGAAGGCGTCCGGGTGGGCAGCACTTCGGGCGTCGTGCAACCGGCCAGCAGGCTGAGGGTCGCCACGGCCACCGCCAGCCTGGTCAGGATGGCGCGGTGGGGGCGGGTTTCAGCGGGCATTGAAGTACTTGGCCTCCGGATGGTGCAGAACGATGGCGTCGGTTGACTGCTCGGGGTGGAGTTGCAGTTCCTCGCTCAATTCCACGCCGATCCGCTCGGGACGGAGCAACGCCACCAGTTTCGCCCTGTCGGCGAGGTCGGGGCACGCAGGGTAACCGAACGAATACCGCGAGCCGCGATACGCCTGGTCGCGGATCATCGCGTCCACCTCCGTGTCACCGCCAAGAGCCAGCTCGGAGCGGACCCGTGCGTGCCAGTACTCTGCGAGCGCCTCGGTGAGCTGCACCGAGAGCCCGTGCAGTTCCAGGTAGTCACGGTAGGCGTCGGCAGCGAAAAGTTCGGCCGTCGCCCGCGAGACCGCCGAGCCCATCGTGACCAGCTGCATGCCGATCACGTCGGGGCCAAGCTCCGCTGCCTCCCCGGCGTCCCGGAAGAAGTCGGCCAGGCACAGGTGCCGCTCGCGGCTCTGGCGCGGGAACGTGAACCG
>JBBRIY010000413.1:0-2615 GCA_038220215.1 Propionibacteriales bacterium | reverse complement strand
CCAGCCATGAGTTCGTAGATCCAGTTTGATTTGGCGGTACCGTCCGATACAGTCGATCTCGAGAGTGACGCACACGATGTTGTCTCCTGGGGGTGGGTAGACGGCTTTCAAGCCCTTCGCGGTGCGTCACTCTCTTCACGTCTTTTTGGGCCTTGCGTCTCGGCGTGCCTGACGACCGATGGCCCGGCGGAAGCCCGCAGATAGGCTCGGGTGCATGAACGAGAACGCCCTGGAGCAATGCCTGCAGAAGATGCGGGCGGCCGGCATCAGCCAGGCCGCGATCGACAACTTCGGTCACTACTGGAACCTGTGCGCCTCCGGCGCCACCGGACTGATCCGGGAGGAAACCATCCGCCCGCTGCTCGACCCACCCCGGCTCGACCAGGTGGACGTGAGCGAGGACGCTGCCCGCGCAGCGCTGCAGAAGACCGTGATGATCAAGCTCAACGGCGGCCTGGGCACTTCGATGGGCCTCGATCGCGCCAAGACCTTGCTGACCGTCCGTGACGGCAAGAACTTCCTGGACCTGATCGTCGGCCAGGTGCGCTACGCCCGCGAGCACTACGACGCGCGGCTGCCGCTGGTCTTCATGGATAGCTTCCGCACCACCGACGACACCCTCGCCCATCTCGCCGGGCACCCCGGCCTTGCGGTGGACGGGCTGCCCTTGGACTTCCTGCAGAACGCGGAGCCCAAGATCCTCGCCAGCGATCTCACGCCAGTCTCATGGCCCGCTGATCCGAGCCTTGAGTGGTGCCCGCCGGGCCACGGTGACCTGTACCCCGCCCTGCTGGGCACTGGCCTGCTGGACGCGCTGCTCGGCGCCGGCTTCCGCTACGCCTCTGTCGCCAACGGCGACAACCTCGGTGCCGCTCCCGACGCCCGCCTGGCCGGGTGGTTCGCCGCGTCCGGCGCGCCCTACGCGGCAGAGGTCTGCCCTCGCACCATCAACGACCGTAAGGGCGGCCACCTCGCCGTCCGGATCGCCGACGAACAGCTCATCCTCCGCGACACCGCGCAGACCGCTCCGGAGGAGATGGACTTCTTCACTGACGAGCACAGACACCCGTACTTCCACGCCAACAACCTGTGGCTCGACCTCGCTCAGCTGCAGGCGATCCTCATCGAGCGCAAGGGCGTGCTCGGCCTGCCGCTCATCCGCAATGAGAAGACCGTCGACCCGGCGGACCCGACCTCGCCGAAGGTGGTGCAGCTCGAGAGCGCCATGGGTGCGGCGATCGAGGTCTTCCCGGGCGCGACAGCCATCGCCGTTGGCCGCGACCGGTTCCTGCCGGTGAAGACAACCAATGAGCTGCTGCTGCTGCGTTCGGACGTCTTCGACCTCGGCATCGACGGGCGGCTGCAGGCGCAGGTGGCCCGCATTCCGGAGATCGACCTTGACCCCGGGTACTACCGCCTGGTCCAGGACTTCGACCGTCTCGTCACCGTCGTGCCGTCCCTGCGGGACGCCGATGCCCTCGTCGTGCGCGGCGAGTGGCATTTTGACGCGCCGGTGGCAATCACCGGGGAACTGGAACTCGCCGACGCCGGGGAACCGCGGCGCTACCCGTGACGTGCCGGTGGCACGCCGCCCTCGGCTACGCCCTCACCGGCTGCGAGTTGGAGCTCGCTGAACCCGGCCGCCCCGATCCGCAGGCACTGGTCGAAGAGCTGAACGCCGCCGGTTGGCCCGCGTCCCGCGTCGGCGAGCATGCCCGCGACGTGGTCGCGGACGAGTTCGCCTGGCCCCACGCGGTGCCGCTGGCGCTTCGTTCGGGGTGTGGCGCTGCCCAATTGGCCGCAGCCCTGCGCGCGGCGCGGGACCTGCTCGGCCTGACGACTCTCGAGGTGCGGCCCCCGACCCGGCGCTCGACCCTCAACCCGGACGAGGTACGGCTGATGCGAGAGGTCCCGCCGCACCACGGGTCGTGAGCGGAAGCCGTAGCTACCTGGCCTGCGCCTTCAGCAGGTCGCGGATCTCGACAAGGAGCTCCTCCGAGGTGGGAGCGCCCGCCTCATCCGGCGCTGACTCCTTCGCACCAAGCTTCTTGAACATCTCGTACGGCTTCACGATGCCGAAGTAGACGACAGCCGACATGATCGCGAACGCCACGAGGGCGGTGATGAACCTGCCCACATTGACCCCGGCAATCGCAACAGCGCTGAAGTCGGGCTGTGCGCCAAGCGTGCCGATGATGTCCATGATCACCTGGGTGAAGCTCGTCACCACGGCGCCGAAGGCGGCAGCCATGATGAACGCGACAGCCAGCTCGATCAGGTTCCCCCGCAGCAGAAAATTCTTGAAGCCCTTCATTGCCCTCCTCGTTCGGTGCCCCTGCAGTCACGAAGAGGATAGGTGGGGGACGGATCATCGCAGGGCGAAACTCACTGCTGAGACCGACGCCGCTGCGGCGATCGCGGACGCCTGGCTGCTGTCGACTTCGACAAGGGCCAGCGCTCCCTGGGTGCCCCCAAGGACCCCGCCCTCGCTGGGGGCGGGGATGGCCACCACTCGCACGTCCGAAGCGGCAACACCGTAGTCAGCGCCGTTCGCGGCCGCTCCGAGGACATCGATGCGCGAACCCACGCGCAGCAGTGGAAGCGCGGTGGGTTCC